>NZ_JBFRRH010000067.1:157327-157797 GCF_041472995.1 Vibrio sp. 10N.261.46.A3
TCACCATTGAAGTTTTCGTTTGGAGCGAATGTGTAAGTACCATTACCGTTATCAGTAAGGATACCGTCACCGCCATCGTAGGTCACACCTTCAACCGTTAGGTTGTCACCTTCAATGTCGGTAGCGCCTGTTAATAGGTCTGCATCGGTGAAGATTAACGTACCGTCTTCTTCAACACTGAACTGTTGATCTTGTGGTACTGGCAGGTCGTTAACTGGATTAACGGTTAGGTCTGCAGATGCTTGAACCGTATTAGTACCATCTGAGATATCGAAGCTGATATCGATGTCACCGTTGAAGTTCTCATCTGGCGTAATCGTGAAACTGCCGTCATCGTTTTGAGTAACTGTTGCATCACCGCCGACTGTTAAGTCGCTAGCGGTCAGATCATCGCCCTCTACGTCAGACGCTTGCGATAGCAACTGCTCTTGGCTTAGGCGAATCGAACCGTCTTCGTCGATTGAGTACGC
>NZ_JBFRRH010000067.1:158578-190755 GCF_041472995.1 Vibrio sp. 10N.261.46.A3
ACGTCACCATTGAAGTTTTCATTCGGTGCGAAGGTGTATGTACCATTACCGTTATCAGTAAGGATACCGTCACCGCCATCGTAGGTCACACCTTCAACCGTCAGGTTGTCGCCTTCAATGTCAGTCGCACCTGTTAATAAGTCAGCATCAGTGAAAATAAGTGTGCCGTCTTCTTCAACGCTGAACTGTTGGTCTTGAGGGACTGGCAGGTCATTAACTGGATTGACCGTCAGGTCTGCTGAAGCTTGAACGGTATTAGTGCCATCAGAGATATCGAAGCTGATATCGATGTCACCGTTGAAGTTCTCATCTGGCGTAATCGTGAAACTGCCATCATCGTTTTGAGTAACTGTTGCATCACCGTCGACCGTTAGGCCGCTAGCTGTCAGGTCATCGCCTTCAACATCAGACGCTTGTGATAGAAGTTGCTCTTGGCTTAAACGAATCGAACCGTCTTCATCGATTGAGTACGCTAGGTCACCAGAAACAGGCGCATCATCAACCGCTGTTACGCTCACATCGATATTGGCTGATACCGTATCGGTTCCGTCTGATACATCAAAACCGAAGTTTACGTCGCCATTGAAGTTTTCATTCGGAGCAAAGGTGTACGTACCATTACCGTTATCAGTAAGAATACCGTCGCCGCCATCGTAGGTCACACCTTCAACCGTAAGGTTGTCACCTTCAATGTCCGTTGCGCCTGTTAACAGGTCGGCATCAGTAAAGATGAGCGTGCCATCTTCTTCCACGCTGAACTGTTGGTCTTGAGGTACTGGCAAATCATTTACTGGGTTAACCGTTAAATCAGCCGACGCTTGAACCGTATTGGTACCATCTGAGATATCGAAACTGATATCGATGTCACCATTGAAGTTCTCATCTGGCGTGATGGTAAAGCTGCCATCATCGTTCTGAGTAACGGTTGCATCAGCGCCAACCGTTAGGCCGCTAGCAGTAAGATCATCGCCTTCCACATCAGAGGCTTGTGATAAAAGCTGCTCTTGGCTTAGACGAATCGAACCGTCTTCATCGATTGAATAAGCTAAGTCACCCGATACAGGCGCATCATCAACCGCTGTTACGCGTACGTCAATATTCGCTGAAACCGTATCGGTGCCATCTGACACATCAAAGCCGAAGTTTACATCGCCATTGAAGTTTTCATTTGGAGCGAAAGTGTACGTACCGTTACCGTTGTCGGTAAGAATACCGTCGCCGCCATCGTAGGTCACACCTTCAACCGTTAGGTTGTCCCCTTCAATGTCCGTTGCGCCTGTTAATAGGTCAGCATCGGTGAAGATTAACGTGCCGTCTTCTTCAACGCTGAACTGTTGATCTTGAGGGACTGGCAGGTCATTAACTGGATTAACCGTAAGGTCTGCTGAAGCTTGAACCGTGTTGGTACCATCTGAGATATCGAAACTGATATCGATGTCACCGTTGAAGTTCTCATCTGGCGTGATGGTGAAGCTGCCATCGTCGTTAGCTACAACCGTCGCATCACCACCAACCGTAAGGTCGCTGGCTGTCAGGTCATCGCCTTCAACATCAGAGGCTTGTGATAGCAGTTGCTCTTGGCTCAAACGAATCGAACCATCTTCATCGACAGAGTACGCTAGGTCACCAGACACAGGCGCATCATTGATTGGCAGGACGTCCACGTTGATGACGGTGTCAACTTCTTCACCGTCTTCATCACGAATGGTGACATCAAGCTGAACTTGGCCATTAAAGTTCTCATTCGGTGCGAAACTACAAGTGCCATCACCATTTACTGAGAAGATACCCTCAGGGCCATCGTAGCTAATACCAACTAGCTCAACATCCCCTTCTATATCTGAGGCATTAAGCAACACTTGAGACTCACTGAAGGTCAGTACTGAGTCTTCATCAATGGTGTAAGACGTTGGGCCTGCAACCGGCGGATCGTTCACTTCAAGAACATTGATACCAGCTGTCGTCGCGTCCGTCGCACCATCTTCATCAGCAACAACTACATCCAGTGCAATTTCACCGCTGAAGTTCTCATTTGGCGAGAAGGTGTACGTGCCGTTACCATTGATTTCGAGGACACCGTCACTACCAGAGTAAGTCACGCTGTCTATCGATACATCACCTTCAATATCTGAAGATGTTGCCAATAGTTGTGCATCAGAAATGGTAATCGAATTGTCTTCATTTACGGTGTAAGACGTTGAACCCGCAACTGGCGGATCGTTCTCAGGAGTCACGCTAACATCAATGTTTGCAGACACCGTATCGGTACCGTCTGACACATCGAAGCTAAAGTTCACATCGCCATTAAAGTTTTCGTTTGGCGCAAAGCTATATGAGCCATCACCCAAGTCAGTCAGTACGCCATCAGTACCTTCATAAGTGATACCTTCAACCGTCAGGTTATCGCCTTCAATATCTGTAGCACCAGAAAGAAGGTCAGCGTCGGTGAATACAAGAGTTCCGTCTTCCTCGATTTCGAACGTTTTATCTTCAGGAACAGGCGCGTCATTAATCGGACGTACCGTTAAATCAATTGCGCTACTAATCGTTTCTTGGCCGTCACTAATGTCGAAAGTAAGGTCAAGTTCACCATTAAAGTCAGCTGAAGGAACAACGGTGAAAGTACCATCACCATTGTCTTGAACTGTTGCATCAGCACCAACTTGAACGTTAGAAGCAACAAGCTCGTCCCCATCTACATCACTTGCGTATTCGAGTAATTGTTCTTGAGTGAATGTTATGGAGCCATCTTCATCCATGATGTAAGCCAGATCTTGTTCAGCTTCTGGTGCATCATTTTCACTTTCGACTTTGATTTTAAACGTTTCGCTTACCGTTTCAGAATCAAAGTCATCTTCTACTTCGCTAATGGTCTCTTCGTCAGAAGCTTGAACATCAACTGCAAATGTCTCTTCTACTGTTTGTGAATCTAGATCATCACCAACTTGCTGGTCACCCGACTCTGAAGATGTCGCACTCGGCGCTGCTGAAGTACGCGCAGCTTGGCCTTGTTCATCATTACCTTCTGCGTCTGCACCACCTGTCGCAGCCTCTGCGTTATCACCACCTACAGCTTGTGCGCCCGCTCCGGCACCGCCACCACTACCAGCAGCGTTATCCGAACCAGCTTCAGAAGCGGCCCCACCAACTACATTGGATTGTGCAGCGTCTGAGTCTCCATCACTTTCTGGCGTCTCTTCTTGCACAGCCGCACCAGAAGCCGAGGCATCTTCAGCATTACCTGCACCACTCGGGTTTTCGTCTAAAGCCTGGTTAACTTCGTCTGCCGCATCCGTATTTTCAGCACCCGTCGCTATTGTCGACGCAATCGTATTTTGTTGATTTTGTTGATTCTGCTGTTGGGAGGGCGTACCCGCGTCGTTCGTGTCCGTTTGTTCTACCGCGTCATTTAGATCTTCATTTTGGTTGTTTTGGTTATTTTCGCCTGCCATTACAGCCTCCGTTGCTACTAGCTAACTGATCGTATTTATAGAGGCATTAAAGGACATCATTTTGAAAAACCAATTTTTTATACAACATTTTTCATAATTTCTTTTTAAAGAGAAAGAATCAAAAAAAATTTGAAAACTGCGTTTAAAGATCCTTAGTTATTGTGATTAAAGCAATTAAGGCAGTGGAGCGATGATAGACATGACGAATTTGTTGCGCTCGGTCGACAACAACCACAAAGGGCTGCAATTGCTATTAGGCGACTTTTACAATGACTTTTCTGACGCAGCCCTAAATATAGAAGCGCTTCATAAAGGTAATCGTTTTGATGAACTCAACAGTTACTCAAAAAAATTGAAGACCATCTTAACGTTGCTTTGTGACCAAGACCTTCCGCCCAAAATGGCCAAATTGGAACACTTGAGTAGACACGAGTTCCCTGCGCCGGAAGATCTAATAGAAGATGTAAAAACTGAACTGCACAACGTCAATCGACAAATCAACCACTTGTTGGATATTAAGGAAGTAATAGATGGCAAGTAACCGAGGTCAGTCATGAGCAATAACCAAATAGAACATCACCTCAGAAAAGCACTTGTTTCCAATAACGAGGCTTCTAAGGTCACAGCTGATGACACTATTGTGCTTGCTAGTGCCATGACCAGCGTTCACAAAACGTTACTCATTATATTTTTGCTCGCTTTGATCGCTATCGCCGTGGCGTCACAAGCACGTATCGACATTGTTGTTTCTGTACGTGGCGAACTGCTATTGGAATCGGATGTTGAGAAGGTTCAACATTTAGAAGGCGGAATATTAGAAGAATTGTTAGTCAGAAAAGGGGAAGTCGTTTATGAGGGCCAACCTATCGCTCGAATACGCTCACTCGACCGTAACACTCAACTTGATACCGTCAATACTGAAATTATTCAGATAGAGCTCGATAAGATTCGTTATGAAAGCTTACGCGACATGGTAGAACCTAACTTTGACGCCTTCATTGAAAAATACCCTGAGCAAGTTCAGGTCAACATGAATACCTGGAGACAAGAGTTCTCTAAAAACCGTTCAAATGAAGAACTCATCACACACGATATTAAGCATAAGAACTCGTTAATTGGTTCAATGTTAAAGCGTCGCAAAAGTTCAGAGAATCAACTCTCTCTAATACGTAAGCAGCTCAACATCAAAAACACCCTTTATAAAGAAGAGATGGCGTCTTATGTCGACGTTCTTAACATGAAAGTACAAGAGTCGAATATGGTGCGTGAGATTGAGAACCTTGACGAGTCTGTGATGAATGAGCGTTTCCAACTCGACAAGCTTGAAAAGCAACACCGTGACTTGGTTGAGAACCGAAACTCTGAGTATCAAGCGCAAATCATTCAAGCAAATAAAGACCTCAAGCTGAAGCGAATCTTACAACCGCAGCATTCCGACAAGGTTGATCGCCTAGTCGTCTACTCGCCAGTCGATGGTGTGGTCGATAAACTTCACTTCAATTTCCGTTCTGCTGTGATTCCGCCAGGAGAAAGTATCGCCGATATCGCACCGATCAATAACTCCCTTCACGGTGAAGCGAAGATCCCACGTAAAGACATGGGATTTGTCGAAATTGGTCAGGCAGTGAAAGTAAAAATGGATACCTATAACTTTGCAAAATACGGATTTGTTGAGGGAACCATCGCCTCAATCAGCCGTTCATCATACGAAGAAGAAGACGCTGAATTCTATTTAGCAGAGATTGAAATTGACCGAAACTTTCTTGAGCGAGGAGGCACTCAATACAAGTTATCACCTTACATGGAATTTACCGCCGATGTGAAAACAGGCTCGCGTCGCGTGATCGAATACGCTGCAAAACCTGTGATGTCAGCCATCGAGGATGCTTTCGATGAGAGATAATCAATGAGCGGTAAACCTTCGTACAATATTTCCGTACCCGCTCTGCGTCTAAGCATACTATTTAGCGTGGTATTGGCTGCGTTCGCTTTCTATTTATACTTTTCTTGGTCAAAAGTAGACTCAGTCGCACAAGTCCAAAGCGCCCCACTGCTCATACAAGCCCAGAAGCTTAATCAGACCATAGAACAAGATATTCAAACTCTGCAGCAGTGCTTAACTACCGACACTTGCGGTACTAACGAATTCAACCTAATTAACTTAAAGCGTGAAATTGATGAATTTCGCTCTTTAGCCTCGTTGAACAAAACCGAGTTCAGCTTGGTTGGGGCAACTGAATACACACAACTGGAATTGGCGATTAATCGTTTCTCTGATAGCCAAAAAACACGTAACGACGTATTGGGCTTGTACCTTTCATTGACCAATAACTACCTGAAGATGGATGACAACTATCGCACCATGTTTAACAACCATGCGAATGACTTAATGTCTGAGAAAAACGAGTTCTTTATCTGGTTGTTTATGGTGGTCGTGATATTGGCTGTGATTACGATTCTATCTAACTCAGTTGCTATGTTGAAACTGAAGAAATCCAGCTCCAACGAACGAGAGATCGACTATGAATTCGACGCCCTGTATCAAGAACTGAAGCAGTTAGATTTACAACGTCTTGAAGAGCTTCTTAATGAAGTGAGCATCAACCCCAAACAGCGTCAGATTTACTCTCATCTCAAACTTATCTTCAGTAAATTAGAAGACCAAAAGCGCAATAACGATCTCTACAAACAGTTGTATGCGCTGATCGGCTATGAGATTCGTGGAATTACAAACACCATCAACGGTGGCGTCCAATATCTGGTTCAAGAAACCGATGAAAACGGCGTGTTGATGGCGAACGATATTACCTCTGCATGTAGTACTTTATCTGAGTTAGCAGAGAACTATAATCGCTTGATTTCACAGGGTACTGAAAGCAAATCGAAAGAATTTTCACTACTCAACGTCTTGTCGGAATTGATGATTCATATCAGCGCCAAGATTCAACGAAATGAAGGCGAACTTGACTGTTTTATCTCTGACAACTTACCGAATCGTGTTGCAGGCCAATCCACCAGCTTATTCTGGATACTGTTCCTTCAACTTTCTAACGCTATTCAACTCAAATCAAATAAGAAGCTGTTTGTTACGATTGAATCGGGTGCGGCTTCTGACATGGAAAATACCCGTGTCACCATCAACCTCAACTTCTTATCAACGCTGGATGTCTCTGTTGCCAAGCTCAATAAACTCCATTGGAGCGCACACAAAGACCATACAGCCAGCACAGATGACTTAGCAAAAAGCGTTCTGAAGGATTACGGATATTACGAGAGTCACTGGTTCCAGTCAGGGGCTCAGGAACGTTTCCAGATCGAGCTTGATCTTAAGGCTAAGAACTTCCACACAGAGAAAACGCGCTTTGATGGTAAGCGTTTACTCTTGTGTGCTAATACTCAAGTTCGTATCGATGTGATGAAGAAAATGCTCAGTAACTTGGGGCTAGATATCACCGAGATTCGTACTGCAAATGAACTTTTCTCTGCCGCGAAAACGTTCGGTGAATACGATGCGATTATGCTGACCGATACCTTTGAACCCAACAAACTGCCGTCGTTGAGTAAGACTGTGAAATCTCAGCTTAAGAACCACCCAAACACCAAGTTACTGTTGTCAGTGACCAACACTCAGCAAGCACAAGAGTGCCATAGCTTCGTCGACAAGATCATCAACGCTCCTGCTATCCCTTACGAGTTCATTCCAAACCTACTCACTATTATGGAAGCAGAAGCATCGGAAGAACAGATGGAAAACAGCTCATTCCTGATCGTAGAGGATGACCGAGTTCAGCAGATTTTACTGAAACGAATCTTGACCAAACAAGAATATGAACCAGACATGGTTGGCGATGGCGCCGATGCCGTGAAGCACTTCATGAATAAGCGTTCTGACATCATCTTCATGGATTGCATCATGCCGGGTATGGGTGGCATCGAAGCCACAAAACGCATTCGCCAATTCGAGCAAGAGAACGAGAAAAACCCTTGTACCATCATAGGTGCAACCGCATTGACCAGCAGTAACGAACACCAGGCTTGTATTGAGGCCGGAATGGATTACGTGATCAGCAAACCTTATAAAAGCGACCAAATCATCAAGGTGATCAACAAGTATGTGGCGGTACAAAAACTTAACTAGCAGCATCATGGCTGCACTTGTATTAAGCACGACACCTTCAGCATCGGCGACTACCCTGCTTGAAGCGGTAGAGCTCGGCCTGCAAAACAGTCTGTCTCTTCGCGCCAGTGATAAAGGTGTTGAAGAAAACGAGTACAACATTGGTATCAGTCGCTCTAAATTTCTGCCTTCACTCAATGGTGCTGCCGATACCACATGGAACGAAAATGAAACCTTGCTCTCGAGCGTGCCGGATGAAACCTCTAGCTATAACTCAAACAGCTACAGCCTTTCGCTATCGCAATCCATATTCAATCTTGGTGACATTTTCAAATATGAGACAGCAAAGCTCGACTTCAATATTGAAGAGATTAAACACGAGAACAAAATCCAAAGCACCATTTCGGAAATCGGTTCTCAATACTTTGAGTATTTAAAAAACAACGCCCAAATCAAAGCGACCAAGGTTGAGCTTAAATCGTCCGAAACGCGTGAACATCAAATGCGACGCAATGTAGAGCTAGGTAACACCGCAGCCAGTGAGCTGTACGAAGTGATCGCTCAGAAAGAAGGTGTATCGAACCGATTAAGAACCTTGCAGAAAGATCGTCGTGTCATTCTCAACGGGCTCTCTATTCAAATTCAATACCCTATTACTCCGTCGCAAGACATATACGAAAGCGTGCCTTTAAAAGAGATCAACGAAACTGAACAACGCACGATCATGGATCAGGCGTTAAAGCTCAATAACGACTTATTGGTAGCAAGGAAAAACGTAGAAAGAAGCCGAAGAAGCTTAAAAGAGAGCGGGTCGAATTTCTTACCGACCGTGTCGCTTTCAGCCAGCTATCGACACGATGACGCCAATAACTACGACAAAACCGACATTACAGCGACAGGTGAAAGTAACTCAACCAGCGTTGGCTTAAACCTCGCCGTGCCTATCTTGTCCGGTGGTTCTGATTATTATGGCTATCAAAAATCATCGACGGCCATCGAACGTACTGAGCTGCTTTACCAAGATTCGCTTTACACCACACGTAACAGTGTGAATACCTCCGTGCTCAACATTAACGATTTCTCGCAGTCTATAAGCAGTTACGAAAACATCATTCGCGCCAACTACGCCTCTTATAAAGGGATCCAAAGAGCCTACCAATTAGGCACGCGTACCATCACCGACTTGCTGGCGGCGGAAAGTAAGCTGTTCAGCGCGTTAAGAGACTATGAAAGCGCACGATACGACTACATCATCGAGACCATCAAGCTTGAGCAAATTAAAGGCATACTCTCGATTCAATCTATCGAAAGCGTGATGCAATTAATGAGCGATATTGAGGGACGAGACAATCAAGATTTGGTGCCTAAACACCTTCTCTCAACGGAGTCGTTGAAAACAGGAGGTCGCAATGCAAACTGAGCAGTTTTCGCAAAAGATCAACATGGCAGATAAGTGTTATCTGACTTTCTCAACGATAATATCGACCCTGTTTGGTTTGGTGCTGCCCTTCTCTATTCTGATCATTTTTGACCGAGTGTTACCCAACCAAGCACAAGATACGCTGTTCTTATTGTTCGCGATTATTTTGATTTCCATCTTCCTCGACTACCACTTAAAAAGTCAGGAAGAGAAGATATCTTCCGTTATCATGAGGCAGTTTGAAACCAACCTAACCAACAAGGTATTCCAATCCATTTGTTTGGCGGAAATCTCTAAATTCCGTCGTTTGGAACCAGGCGAATACCTAGAACGAATCTCAACGATTCCTGAACTTAAGACCTTCTTTGGTGGAGAATCGGTTCGAGCGCTTATCAACCTTGCTGTTAGCGTGATTACTATACTTATTATCGGTCTCATCAACATATGGGCTGGTATCACCCTTCTAATTGCCTCGGCCGTCTTAGCGATTTTCGCTTGGAGCCTTTCCAAACAGAAAATTGGTAGCTTGCAGAATAAGTCAGACATCGAAGGGTTAACTACCTCCAAAATCATTGAGATTATCTCTAGCCCGCTTGATATTAAAGCGCGAAACATGGAGTACCGCGTTGAAAGCCTGATGACACAAATGGTCGAAGAGCGTGAAGTGGAGAACATCAAATATGAGCAGATCGAGTCGAACTTTGGCTTGATTTTGGCGCTCATTCAACAGCTATCCATTGCTTGCGTTGTGGTGGTCTTGGCGACTGCCGTAATCAATATGGAATCGAGTCAAGGCATCATGGCCGCGATTATCATGCTGACCAACCGTTACTTTGCGCCATATCAACAGGTAATGAGAACCGCAAGCCGCTGGGAGTTAAACAAACTCCATATCCAACGTATCGCTGACCTCCTTGAATTGGCCGCCTCTGTTGAACAGCAACATGAAACAACAGAAGTAGAACGTATCTCGGTTAAGTATTCTGAAAAGCAGCGTATCGAGTTCGAACTAGGGCAAGCCTATTTGCTGACAGGAAAAAGTGGATCAGGTAAGACCCACCTCGCTAACTGTATTACGCGCCAGAACAGTGATAGCAAACTCGATATCATGATTAACGACACGCCTTTGGATGACGTCAATTACAACGTTTGGCGTAACAGTGTATTGATAGTCGACAAGACCAGTTCGTTCGTAGAAGGAACGATTATCGATAACCTCACCTGTTTCCGCCCAAGTTTGAATAACACGGCGTTTGCACTGTGTGAAACCATGAACATCAAAGCGCAAATTGATGGGCTTCCTGCCGGTTTTTATACAGAACTCAAAGGCCATATGCGTAACCCATTCTCACGCCAAGTTGGCTATGCCTTATTATTAGTTCGTGCCCTGCTCGCCAGTAAGCGTGTATTGATATTCGATGACATCGATTGTGTGTTTGATGAGGAGTTTGCGAGAGTCGTTCTCACCAGTACGGCTTACCGCGCCAATGACAAAATCTTGATCATCGCCAGCAATAAAATGGACAAACTTAATCACCGCCTCAAACGCGTAAAACTTACCGGAGGTGACCAATGAGTATCCTAGTAGACTTCAATAATGTGCCGCAGCGTGTCTTGGATTTTGAATCCAGCGGATACGACGAACGTTACAGTCAATCGCCACTTATTCGTGGTTTGGCCTACACCTTGATAGCACTCGAATGGGAAGGCACACCCGCGATACTCAGCGATGCTTTTATTCCGAAACCCAAAGACGGCGACAGCTTTACAGCAACCATAGAGCGTCTTGGGTATCGCTGTGATGTGACCAAATTAAAGACACTCGAGAATATCGATAAGCACCCTCACCCATGCTTTATTGAAATAGAAAATCTAAGTGCGATCTTCTTAGGCACCAAAGATGGAAAGTTGCTGCTGTTTGATTACACGAACAACAACACCATTGAATACCCAATGTGTAAAAAGCCCTGTTTGCTGATTGCGATTAGCGAATATTCTCGTCTGTTCCGCGAACCACCTCCGGAATCGCAAGACAGAAGTAATTGGATTAAATACGCTTTCTATCGTTATAACAATGAACTTAAAAGCCTGATCATTCTCAGCTTCGTCATCAGTATTCTCGGTGCACTGCAGCCATTCTTTATTATGAGTGTATATAACTTCGCACTGACTTCGAGTTCTGAGGCGACACTGTATTGGTTGACTCTGTTTGCCATCATTGTCGGCTTCTCTGAATACTTCTTTAAGAAAATGCGGGTCAACATCATTGCCACTTCCGGTAAAGATCTCGCCGTGCACATCTCGCAAGCCGTTATATCTAAGCTACTGTGGCTACCTTATGCGATGACATCTACAGCTGGGGTATCTTCCCAGTTAGCTCGTTTGAAAGATATCGATACGTTCCGACGCTTAGTGACTGCAGAATCAACCCTCAGCTATTTTGATATGCCGTTTGTGATTGTATTTATCATCGCCATAGCTCTGATGTCTGGTACAGCGGCATTGGTGGTAATGGGTGGTTTAATACTGATGCTAGTGTTCTGTATTTACTCGCGCTATATCTACTCGCAAGCCACATCCAAAAGTTCGCGCGCCAATGCTATGGTCTCGTATCAATGGAATGAAATCCTTCGTGGTATCAAGACCATTCAAGGCCTACCTTTACTTCGTGTCGTTCAATCTCGATTCAGTGCATCGCACATGCAAAGCACCAGCGATGCAGAGAACGTTGCCGTAACGAACAGTAAGATTCAGGCCGCTGGCGGCAGTTTGATTCAAGTGATTGGTACAGCAAGTATCGTGACCGCGGTAATCGGCGTGATGGAAGGCACTTCTGATGCAGGTGCCATGCTCGCGACCGTAATTTTGGTTTGGAAAGCGTTAGGCCCAATCATGGGTATCTATAACTCAATTTCCAAGTTCCAGTCGATCAAGGCTTCATCAGCACAGATAAACAACCTGATGTCGATGAATGACGACAAATTGACCTTAGAAAAAAGCCCACCTATTCGCCAGTTCCAAGGCAGCATTGTGGGCAGCGGTGTCAGTCACCGATATGCAGGAGCGGCGACCGGCTTAACCAACCTTGGTTTCAAAGTGCCACCCAGTGCCAAAGTGGTCATTTGTGGCCCTACGGGCTGCGGCAAAACCACCTTAATCTCAATCATTGCTGGGTTAGAAGACCGCTATCAAGGCGCTGTATCTGTCGATGGTTACAACATTAAACAGTTCAATAGCTACCGTTATCGCACGTCGATTAACTACATTCCTTTCAATTTACATATTTTTGAAGGCTCACTTGAGACCAACTTCATTCTACACAACGGGCTGATTCCAACAGACAAGATGCAAGAGATGATCAGCTTCTTTGAATTAGATGAATGGCTTCCTGAAGGCTTGGCTACTCAGTTAAGCGTGGATAAATGCAAAAGTCTCCCGAATGGAATTCAACAAAAATTGCGTTTGGCACTTGGCCTAGGTAACTGTGATCAATCTCTGATTATCATTGATGAACCGTTCAACGGTGCAGAGCAAGAAAACGCTCAATACTTTAATCGCCTGTTCTCCGATAAATTGTTGAATAAAACCGTGATTTTTTCGACTAATGACCCTGGTTTGATCGCAACATCAAACATGAGTTTAGTGTTAGAGCCGGATGGGAATTTGAAATATTTTGGCTTAACAGACAAATACTTAAACAGCTTGAGCTAAAACCTCAACGCTTAGTCACAATTCGCTATTTAGGGAAATGGATGTAATTGACAAATTCATAAGTGAGAGAGATGATTCGCCCCAATACCACAGGTAACAAGGAAGAAAATGTACACATTCGTTGCAGACAAGCTTGATGTAGCTTACTTATCCGCAATTCCTGAGAATCATATATTTCAGGGCTGTGACGTGCCTGAAGAAGAAATCGAACTTCGAGAGATCATTGAGATTTGGTACGAGTGTTCATTCCTGCCTGCTTTTAACCTACAGAAAATTGAAATCGTAAATAAACCAGAGCTCACAATCATACAAACACACGTTTTTAACAACGATACGAGCACACTCGCCTTCCTACTCAAAAACAGAGTGTATCGCGCTGCACTAAACAGAATGCTCGGTATTTGGACATTAGAACCCTCTGCAAAAACGGTTTTAGAGCAACTTCTTTTCGAATTAAGCCTCGATAACAATCGTCCTCATTAATACGCTTTTTAAGTTATTCATCAATAAGCATAAAATTAAACAAACTGCCAAACGCTATAAATTACTAATAAAAGAACGCATTTCAAAATAAGCTCTGGAATCACAAGAACTTATACCCCTCCCACACTTACGTAAAATTTACCGTTTCAAAGTTTCCATATCGGAATTTTTATTCTACTGTTTTTATATAACGACAGTTGGATGGATCCTTATATGGCAATTACGGTCTGGAATAACCTTTCAGTCAAACATAAACTCTTTGGCTTAGTTCTACTTCCCATTTCACTACTGCTGTTCCTTGCTGGCAGACAAGCTTATATTTTAACGACTCAATTAACCGATTTTGAGCGGACCAATCAGTTATCTGTGTATCTTCAAGATATCTCGGTCTTATATCGAAGTACCCTCGCTTCTAGCCCTGAAGAGTTCGCAACACAAAGCAGCCAAGTAAAGGCAGAATTGAAAACACTCTCGCCTATCATTTTTTTAGGCGCTTCTGATGAAATGAATCAACTGGTTTCAGATTTCAGTGAAGCGACCCTATCAACGATGGAAGCGACTGACACATACGATAAATTGGACGCCCTCGAATGGCAGAGTGATTTATACAAACAACTGTTACTTGAAGTCGAAAAAGTCCCTTTCGAAAACACCAAGCGTGAAATTCAACAACACCTCACCGCATTACAACAACTTGAATGGTTGATGTTCTGGTCAAACGAAGAATTCAAGCTAGGTACTTCATTAATTGAGATATTCCAAAGCAGCCAAGAATACGACCCAGAACTCGCTGAGCAAATCAAAACCTTAAGCGAAAGACAACAGTTGTTCCTAGAGCGCTTTGTGTCATTGAATGCCAACGAACACCAAGTTTCACTAATGGTTGAAGTGTTTCGAAATGATGTTTTTGCACAAAGCCAAGAGATCAGAAACGCACTACTCGATCTAAACGCTATCAGCCAACTGACGCCTCAAGAAGTATCTGTTGGGTTGGAAGCAATGAGCGCTCGACTCAGTTTATTGCAAAGCCTAGGCAATGTGATCAAGCAAGAATTCCAACAAGAGGTTGAGCAAGCCATCTACGACGCGCAAGTACAACGAACCTTGTTTATTTCCATTGTTGCTGTGCTCGCAATGATCGTTATGGGATTAACCCTAAGCTTGGCAAGACAAGTCACCAACAACCTAAATTTGGTGTTAGCTTTCTTAAAAAGCGAAAATGATGACACGCGCCCTTGTCTAGATAAATTGATCCAAGGTAAAGATGAACTCAGTCTGTTTGCTCAACAAGTTGAACGATTGACCATCGAACGAGAACTCGCGAAAGATAGACTGACGGTAGCAAAAGAAGACGCCGAGCGAGCTAAAGAAGACGCTGAAGAAGCAAAAGATCACGCGATACAAGCCAGTAAGGCCAAAAGTAGCTTCTTGGCAAACATGTCACACGAGATTCGTACTCCATTGAATGGGGTTATTGGTATTTCTGAGATCTTGTCTGATACACCGCTGACACCAACACAACGCGATTATGTCGATACCATTGAGACCTCTTCTCAATTGCTATTAAGCCTGATTAACGACATTTTGGACTTCTCTAAGATCGAATCTGGCATGCTGTTGATCAGCCCTCATTCAGCATCAATTCGAGAATCGATTTACGACATAGCATCTATTGTTGCACCTAAAGCCAAAGAGCAAAAAATATCGGTTAACGTCGATATCAGCCCTGATACACCGGCACGCGTGATGATAGACGATCACCGTTTAAGACAGATCTTGATGAACTTTATGTCGAATGCGGTTAAGTTCACTGCTGAAGGTGGCGTAACACTATCGATCAAAACACTCGAACAATCGGACGATAATGTCACCATTCGATTTGCCGTTCGCGACACAGGTATTGGTATCGATTCAAAGCAACAAAAACAAATATTTGAACCCTTCGCTCAAGAGGATGATTCAACAACCAGACAATTCGGTGGTACCGGTCTTGGCCTTGCTATTAGTACTCAGTTGGTTGAGTTAATGGGTGGCCAGATACAACTTGATTCAGTTAAAGGTGAAGGTAGTTGTTTCTACTTCGACCTAACATTGGCCGTTGATTTGATGTTACCGAAACCAAGCACTGCCTCAGCAAATATCTATATTCTAGGTAACGAGAACATGCTTTCTGAACGTATAGAAAGCGACCTTAATCTCTATGGGTTGAAAGTTACTCAGCAAACCAACAGCGCGGATACCATTAACGAGCAAATTTCTGCGAAAAAACACGACAAACCAACCACCGTTATTTTTGCTGAGGACGATTCATTCCAAGCGAGTGACTATTCAGACAACCTAGACAAACTCCACAAGAATGGCGCAACGATTTGTTTGATTCGTTCATTCCTAAGTGACCCTGCAGATATTGGGCACTGTATTACCGCTCAAGTATCACAGCCCCTACTCGGCTTGCGCTTAATAAAAGCCATTGAACTTTGTGACTCACAAGGTCTAGCTGAGCTGTCCGAAGCCAATCAACAAGGTCAGGCAATTCAGCACAAGATTCTTATCGTCGAGGACAACAAGATCAACCAGAAAATCGCGGGGCTTCACGTTGGAAAAAGCGGTTTCGAATTCGAGTTCGCTAATAACGGACAAGAAGCGGTCGACATGTTTACCGCTAACCCGCATTACGCCGCAATTCTTATGGACTGCATGATGCCAGTGATGGATGGCTTTGAAGCAACTGCTAATATTCGCCGCGTTGAAAAAGAGGCCAATTCCGCTCGTCGTATTCCTATCATCGCTCTTACAGCCAGTGTGATTGATGATGATATTCAAAAATGTTTCGACGTAGGCATGGACGATTACGTGCCTAAGCCATTCAAATTCGAGATGTTGAAAGAGAAGGTTCTCGCAGCAGTAGAGGCCATGCCACTGCCGACGGCGCAAAGCGCACCTGCAACACCTTCAAACTCAACGGTCACACCGATTCATAGCGTACAAACAGCCAAACAAACATTGCCAGAGCAACCTGAGTTGAACACGGTACCAAGCAAATCTGAGAAGATTCTCTTGGTTGAAGATAATCGCGTGAACCAGAAAGTCGCTTCTGTGATGCTTAAAAAAGCCGGCTACGCCTTTGAAATTGCAGACAACGGACAAATTGCCGTTGATATGTACCAGAACGACAGTAGCTTCGACATTATTTTGATGGATTGCATGATGCCTGTTATGGACGGTTTCACCGCAACTAAGGAGATTCGAGAACACGAGAAAAACCAAGGCTTAAGCAAAACTCCTATTATCGCGTTAACCGCCAGTGTTATCGATGATGATATTCAAAAGTGCTTTGATTCCGGAATGGATGGGTACGTAGCGAAGCCCGTAAGAAAAGAAAAACTGTTCCACCAAATAGAAAGTGCGACTTGTTAGGAGAAACCAATGGATTGGATCAAAACAATTAAAACACTCTCGTGCAGAGCGCTGCTACCCGCAGTGATAGGGTTGTTAGGAAGCTTACTCCTTCTCAGCCCCGCTCATGCCGCAGAAGATTACGCCATATTCTCTTTAGACTCTGGGTTTGAAGAGATATCGATAAACAAAGCGAGAAAGCTATACCGAGGAAAAACCAAGCGCCTCAATGGCAAACGTGTAGAACTATCAGACTGGCCTGAGAACAGCGCCGAGAGAGAACAATTTTATCAGCTTTTACTTGGAAAAAATGCCGCTCAAATGAATGCACATTGGGCTGGGTTATCTTTTTCAGGAAAAGCGCGTTATCCAAGAGAAATCAAAGCGGCATCAACCGACAGCTTAGTGGACTGGCTTGATGACAAACCAAACCGTATTGGTTACTCCCCACTCTCTTCGGTTCCTCAAAATGCCAACGTTCTCTACGTTATAAGTTCGGAGAAATAATATGAAAAGAATAATTACGTCAGTGTTATGTGCCTCAATGGCCTCTCCGGCTTTTGCGAATATTGAACTTACCGATAATTTATCCTTGAGTGGCTTTGGCTCAACGTCTTGGGCAACATCGGATAACGATAATCCATTAATCATCAACCGCGGTTTTACTGATGAGAGCTGTTACGACTGTGATACCACATTTGGTGTTCAACTCGATTACTTCTACAACTCATTCAAAGCTTCCGTGCAAGTTGTCAAGCCACCCCAATATGATTGGAGTGAGCCGCAGCTAGAGTGGGCTTACTTAGGTTATGAATTTAATGACTTTGATGTCAGCATTGGTCGATTACGACTACCATTATTCCTTGCCTCTGAGTACTACTATGTGGGCCAAGCCTATATGACAGCAAGGCCACCGACAGAGGTGTATAACAGCGTTCTCGGAATCACAGCTTTCAACGGCATAAAAGTGAGCTGGACTCATGATGTCAGTGATGAAGCAACGCTATTGCTCTCACCTTTCTTCGGTGTAAAAGACAAAAACAAAGTCGACTTTAATTCGAATACAGAACTGGAATTTGAAACGAATCGAATGTTTGGTGCCAACTTACAATTAAGTGGAGAGGATTATCGTTGGAATTTATCTTTCTTAGATTCAAATTTCGATCAGACAGCTTCCGGCCTTACTTCGGTCTCTGGAATTCCTATTTTGGTTCCCTACCGACAAGAAAAAGAGAACCAGCACATCCAACTTTGGTCGTTAGGTGCCGAGTATGAATTTGGTCAGGTTGTACTTGCCAGTGAAGGACAAATCAGTGACGTTTCTTCATCTATGTACGCAAGTATTGGTTACCACTTAGGGTCATTCACTCCTTATGTCGTTTATGGTGCACAATTTGACGACCATGAGCATTTAAACGGAAACAGTTATTTAGTCGGAGTTGATTACGATGTGTTACCAAACGTCTCTATCAATGGTGAAGTGCAATACTTCGAAGCTCGCAAGTCAAACGGAGCGTTTGTCGAAGATTTTAACGCGCACACTGGCTTTGATGACAAAGATGCCGTCCTTTACACCATCATGCTGAGTTTCGTTTTCTAATCATGCGTAAAAATCATCGTCTATAGAAATAAAAGCCCAAGCTAATCAAACAGTCTGGGCTTTTTTATGTCTTTGAATTGTCATGCTTAATAAGCCATAAAATTGGTCTTAACTATCCTTTAATACAGAAACATTTAGGTGATTTGGCGATTAATGTCAGAGCCGTCAATATTGTGTAAGAAGGCTGTAAACTCACGAACTTCACTACCTTAAATTGGTCAACCTAAGAGCGAATAAACAGATACCTTAAACGGAGAACGCATGCGAATAGCTACTTTATCTTTAAGTTTGGTTTCAGCGGTCGGTTTCGCGGCTGAGCCAAATCCTTTTCCAATTACGCCAGACGAAACTGGCGAAGAGTTTATGGTAAGTGCAACGAATCCATACGTAAGCAGCACTGGGTATTCGATACTCAAAAAAGGCGGTAATGCAGTCGATGCAATGGTGGCGATGCAGATGACAATGTCGGTGGTTGAACCGGATATGACTGGGATCGGCGGTGGTACTTTTGCGCTGTTTTACCAAAAAGACAAAGATCAATTCCTCGCACTTGATGGACGAGATGAAGCCCCTTCAACTGCTACTCCAGACATGTTCATGGAAAATGGAGAAGCGCTAAGTCGAAACGAGATTTTAGGGGCTCGTTCTGTTGCCGTTCCCGGCACACTTCGTTTGCTCTATAGCACTCATCAACAATACGGAAAACTGCCATGGTCTGAGCTTGTTCAACCCGCAATTGAACTGGCAAGCAAGGGCTATGCGATGAACAGCTACACCTACGACATCGTGGTTCGTGAACAAGAAAGGTTGATTGAAGATCCAGAAATCGAAGCCCTGTATTGGAATGGCGACCAAATCAAACCAACCGGCACATTGATGAAAAACCCTAAGCTTGCTGACACTCTTAGCAACATTGCCCAACAAGGCGATAAGTACCTTTATGGTGGCGAGTTTGGTAAGCACATCGTTGAAACGGTTAACAGTCGAATCGACGCCGACCACGCTAAGCTCTCTCTTGAAGATTTTGAACAGTACCAAGTGAAACAACGTGAGGTTATCGAAAGCGACTACCGAGGCAACAAGATTGTCTCGTTTGGTTATCCAGCCTCTGGTGGTGTGATGGTTGCTCAAAGCCTCGAAATGTTAGAGGCCTATGACTTAGCAGACATGTCTAAAACCGATGTTGAACCTTGGCGCTTGATGACCGAAGCCATGAGAATCGCTAAGGCCGATCGCATCGCTTATGCCGGTGACCCAGATTACATCGAAGCGCCAGTTGCTGCCCTACTCGACAAAGCCTACATCGATGAGCGACGTAAGCTCATTCCAGAGAGTGGTATTTCAAAAACAAACCCGAAAGCAGGCAAGCTATCCAATACTGATTACGCTCAGTATCAAGGTTTTGAGAGCCAAGATACCGGGCACATATCCATTATCGACAAAGACGGTAATGCCATTGCTATGACCAGCACCGTCGGCACGGGCATGGGCTCTGGAGTAATGGTCGATGGTGTAATTCTTAACGCACAAATGGCGAACTTCTCCACTAAACCCACCATAAACGGTAAACCGACTCAAAATGCCATCGAAGCGGGTAAGCGACCACGCTCTGCAATTACACCATTAATGGTTATGGATAAAAAAGACGACCTGCGTTTAGTTGTCGGCTCTCCAGGCAGTTCGCAAATTCCGGGTTACGTGTTGAAAGCCGTGGTAGGTGTTCTAGATTGGGATCTGTCCGCGCAGGAAGCTATTGACCTTCCAAACATCCAATACGGCACCAAGATTGATCGCACCAAACCTTATGACCCAACGGGTTTGCTCGTCGAAAAGAAAACCTACGCCGAAATGTTAGTACCAGAGTTCATGCAGCTCGGTTATCAGGTGCATGTCATTCCAGTCGTCAGTGGCTTGAATGCCATTGAAGTCAAAGATGGCAAGATCTATGGTGCGACCGACAGACGCCGTGCATCAAGCTCTATGGGTGAATAATAAAACGAAATGGGCAAGTAACAGTCTTGCCCTTATTTTGTCTTTAGTTGCTTGAACCTCGTCTAAGCAGTTCATGGATGCGAAAAAGCCAGTCGAACGTGTCGACTGGCTTTTCATTATAGGCTTCGCTAATTACTCATTAGGATATTATGAGCTTGGCGCTACTCGTTTATCTTTCAACTGTTCAATAACATAGTCAGGAGCTACTTTACCTAGCTCACCTAAGCAATCATCGGTCTTTTCATTTCCGTAACGCACATAGATATCGCATACCGCGTATAGCTGCTCTGGAGAACCAGAGATCAAATATGCTTTCTCGAACGATTTAGTCGACTTGTCGATATCCAACTCTTCTTGTAATACCCCATTTAGGTACCAGTAGTAGCTGTTATCTTTCGCTAGCTTCGCAGCCACTTCAATCTCTTTGGCTGCCGCAGTTTTGTCTTCAAGGCGAACCAGAGTCAACGATTTCGAATAATGCAGAGCGGCGTTGTTTGGCACGCTCTCCAAACCACGATCTAATACTTCGACTGCTTGCTTATCTTTGTTCTGAGCTCGAAAATTATCTGCGTAGCTCAACCATACTTGCGCTTCTTTTGGATGCGTATTGATCAGCTCTAGATAAACCGTTTCCGCCTTATCCCAGTCATTGTGCCAACGAAGCACATCAGCAAACAGTAATTGGTACTTTTCAGATTCTTGCGTTTCCAAGAAGCTAATAAGCTCTGTGACTGGTGGTTCAATTTGTGCTTTCTGCTCGTCATCCAATGCATTGAAGTCACGGACTAGGTTTGACGTTGCCGTATGGCGAACCATGGTATCGCCGTCTTTTAGCAGGGGTGAAACTAACGCCCAGCGATGTTCAAGTTGGTAAGGTTCAGAACCGATAACCGCCGCTTCACGAACTTCAGGGTTTTGATCTTTTAAGCCTCTTGCAACCGCCACCAGCGCATTTTGGCTGGGGTATGAAGCAAGCTCTTGCAGTGCACCAGTACGATTTTCAACAGATTGATTCTGATCTTGTGCCATGTAAGACAACTGTTGAATGCGGGTTTGAGTGTCCGTCATTTCAAGCACTTGATTGATATTTTGTGCTGGCGCGTCAACCGTTTGTTGAACGCTATTCGCAGCCATCGTAGACGTTGAAATCAATGCGGACGTTGAAACCAATAAAGCAACAGCCGTCGCTAAACTCTTCTTCATCATAGTATTACCTTAAACTGGAGAACTTAGCCTGTCCTTAGACTCGTATCTGATTAAATTTATCTTGGACCTGCTGATCCAAAGAACAAGCTAAAACTTGGTCTCGAACGTAGCTTGTTGCGCCTGTTTTGCTCGATGCGCCATCAAAACTGAGTCGCTGAATTTACCATGAGCAACCGGATGCCCCATCGCGCGAGCGATATACGCCATCGACTTATCGACATGAGAAAAGAACTTATGCCAACCTGCACATAAGTAGTTCAAGCCCGGTTCGCCTGCACGAGTTTTGATAAAGCGATTCTTTGGGCACTCACCATGACAAGCGAACTTGTAATCACACTGCTGACATTGACTGGTCAGTGTGCGGGATTTAGCAAAACCAAACTTTTGCTGTGGTGCGCTGTACGCTAAGTCATCAAGCTTCTCATGATGAATATTGCCAATCTTGTATTCAGGGTAAACATAGTGGTCGCATGAAAACACGTCGCCATTTGGCTCCATTGCCAAGCCCTTTCCGCATATCTCATTCAAGGTACACAGTGGGTTCGGACGCCCAATCCATGTTTCTACGCTCGCTTCAAAATACTGTACAAACACCTTACCGATGTCGTTTTTAGCCCACTCATCAAACACAGAAATCAAGAAGTTACCCCAAGCCAAATCCGACACACACCACGATTCCATGATCGAATCTTTATGGCCGGGGATTAGGCGTTTATCGCCTTGTTTGAGCTGCTCACTCACTTGAGATGTTTGTGGTGCAACCGTTCTAAACGTTTTCTGTTCAACGATAGGAATAAACTGCATTTGCGGTGACTTCACCACATCACGTAGGAAGCGATAGACCTCAAGTGCATTTTGACTGGTGAGGTTATTCACACAAGTCAGCGTTGCGAACTTCACTTGGTGTTTGTGGAGTAGTTCCACAGCCGCCATCACTTGTTTAAATGTGCCACGGCCAGCTCTGTTGACACGATAGGCATTGTGCAACATTTCAGGACCATCAATACTCAAACCAATCAGGAAGTTGTTCTTCGCAAGAAACTCAGCCCAATCATCATTCAGCAAAGTACCATTGGTTTGTAAATCGTTTGAAATCAATACGCCTTTAGGTTGATACTTTTTCTGTAGCTCAACCACGCGTTCAAAATACGCCAAACCTAGCATGGTCGGTTCACCGCCCTGCCATGAGAAGATGATTTCTGGCGTGTTTTGACCGTCGATGTATTGTCGGATGTAGGTTTCTAATGTCTCATCATCCATTCTTGGAGAACTGCCTTTCTTGTACTCCAACAAATCTTGCTTACTTAGGTAGTAACAATATTTACAGTCAATGTTGCACGCTGCGCCAATCGGCTTAGCCATGACATGCAAGCGCTTAGACGCTTTACCGTTATATTGTGGACCTTGAGTAATATGCATGATTTACCTACCTATTTTAGTATTCTGGACCCATCATAATTCCTATTCGATCATGTGACATGTTATACCCTTTATAACCAATAGGAATGACCTTAAACGTTAGAATTAGACCCTATTTCGAACATCTGAGGCACGTGATGAAATTTCTTAATTACAAACAGTTAGCAACAATTAGCAGCGTCACCATGACTATTCTTCTGAGTGGTTGTGCAAGCGTGCCTACACACCCCATCGCCCAACAAATTGACCAAGAGATGGTGTTGGTTGAAGGCGGCACATTCACCATGGGGTCGAACGATCCAGAAGCGACCAAAGCAGAGCGTCCTGCACGTAATGTAACTGTAGATAGTTTCTATATTGCGAAGTTTGAGGTGACTCAAGAATTGTTCGAATCGGTGATGGGTTCATCTCTCAGTTATTTCCAAAACCCACAAGTTCCAGTCAATAACCTTAGCTGGCAACAAGCGAACTACTTCGTCGAGCAATTGAACGAACTTACAGGCGAAGAATACCGTTTGCCTACTGAAGCTGAATGGGAATTTGCAGCCAAAGGTGGCAACAAAAGTAAAGGCTATACTTACAGTGGTTCCAATAACTTAGATGATGTTGCGTGGTACTCAGCAAATTCTAAAAATAGCGCACATCCAGTCGGGCTAAAGAAACCAAATGAACTAGGCTTATATGACATGACAGGAAACGTGGGCGAGTTTGTTATCGATGCCTTCGATGACACCTTCTACCGATTCGGTCCAACAGACAACCCTAACAATGCAAAACACAGCGACGTTGGTTTATCGCACAAATCGGTTCGCGGTGGCAGCTTTGCTTATGACGAAAATGAATCTGAAAGTTACCGTCGTGACTTTGCAAGCCAATCGATCACTATGTCAGATATGGGGCTGCGTTTAGTTAAGGATACGAACTAAAGCTGTGAACTAGCTAGCAAAGCGAACTAACTAAAGATGCCGAAGGTTATGGTTCACTAATCGTCACCAACAATACTAAAAATACGATTCGCACTGTACACACGTTACAAACCTGACCAAACATTAGAACTCAGCGGTAACAGTGAATAAGGAAACTCTATGCAATACACCAAGCTTTCAGGACTAACCCTCGCGTTACTCTGCGCTCTCCCAGCTTCAGCTGAGGAAAAGCCAAATCTAGTCCTTCAAATCACGGTAGATGGCCTGCGCGCAGATCTAATCGAACGATATAAGCACAACTTCGGTGAAGGCGGTTTCCGGTACTTAATGGATGATGGTACCTACTACACCAACGCAAACTACCAACATGGCAACACGGAAACGATCGTGGGCCATGTGTCGCTTGCAACAGGTGCTCCACCGAGCGTACACGGCATGGTAGGTAACGTTTGGTATGACCGTAGCGAAGAACGTTTGGTGTATAACGTAGAAGACGGTAACTACCAAATGCTGACCTCTGGTGCAGGTGTCGATAAAGCAACAGAGATCGACCCAACGCAGAAGACAGCACAAGGCGATGGTCGCTCTCCTGAGCCAATACTCTCCACCACGTTTGGTGACGAGCTAACGATTTCCAATAGTGGCAAATCAAAAGTGTTCGGTGTATCAGTGAAAGACCGCGGCGCAATCTCATTGGCAGGACACAGTGGTAAAGCCTTCTGGTTCTCCAAAGCACAATCTGAGTTTGTCACCAGTAACTATTACTACGACGAGTATCCAGATTGGGTATCACGCTGGAACGAGAAAGCGATTGCTGCTCAGTATTCCAAACAGAAATGGGAGCTCTCATTACCGCGTGATAAGTACACGTTGCAAGAACACGATACCGAACACAAAGTGAAACTCGGTGACTTCCAACGCACCTTTCCTCATCCTTATGGCCCGGCAAGCTACAAATACTACAGCACCACCCTAACCGTGAGCCCTGCTGGTGACGAGATCACGGAAAACTTCGCTAGCACATTGCTGATGCAAGAGAAGCTTGGCCAAAGTGACGTGACCGATTATCTGTCTGTAAGTTTTTCATCAAACGACTACGTGGTGCACCTTTACGGCCCTGAAAGCCTAGAAACAGAAGACAACCTTATCCGACTTGATAAGACTCTCGCTAAGCTTTTCAAAACCGTGGATAACCAAGTCGGGCTAGAAAACACATTGATTGTGCTGTCTGCCGACCACGGTGTACCTGAATCTTCACCTGCGGCAAATGCGCTTGGTTTCAATCAAGCTCAATACTTCAATAAAGACACACTACTCTCGAGTGGTGTTGAGAAACGATTGAAGGATGAATTTGGTTTAACCAAAGACGCGATTCGCTTGTACGCACAACCTTATATCTATCTGAATCACGATTTAATCGCTGAGAAGAAGCTTGATCTCGCTAAGGTGCAAGAAGCTATTGCGGATGAAATTGCAAAAGTAAAAGGTGTTGCGTTTGCTGTATCAAGCAGTGACATTGCGGCCAACCGAGTACCGGACACGCATGTGATGCAGCTAATTAAAAACAACTACCACCCTGCTCGTTCTGGTGACGTGTATGTGGTATTTGCACCGCGCAGCTACATTAACGACATGGAAGGCCTTCAAATTGCCTCTACACATGGTTCTCCATGGAAATACGACACGCACGTGCCTGTGATCTTTGCAGGTTACGATGTTGAAGCTAAGAAGGTATCGCGAGCAGTAACGCCATATGATATCGCACCGACACTGTCGAACAAACTGGGTATCACCCAACCAAGCGGGTCAATTGGAGAGGTGTTACAAGAGATCACTGAGTAGATTCAATCTCTGAGGTTTTGTGAGCTAGATGTCGAATCCAGCACCCACTCAATAAAAGAGCCGTTTATCTGTTTCTGACTCACTAGGTCGAAACAGATAAGCGGCTCTTTTGATTGATAAAGGATAGTTGAATCGAACCTAATTCTTGCCCGAGTAACGAAACGCTTCTCTGGTTAGCTGATTTAATTGGTCGTCATTCATCTTATTGTGCACAACGGTGATACGGCCTAAGTAAACCAGCGGGACTTCTGCCTCTCGCTTTTCCAAGTGAAACTTAATCGCTTCGGCCGTTGCCACACCAAGGTCATCACTCATTCGCATAGGCGTCGCGTCTAATTCATCTGAACGAATCTTTTCTATCTCTTTTGCAGTACCGCCCCAACCCGTTACATAGATTTCAGACAACATGTCAGCCTTGTTTAAAGCATCCACCGCTCCCATGGTCATCGCAGTATTGGCATTGTGAACCATGGTCACCTCAGGGAAGTTACCAAGCACTAAACGAATCCCATCGGCGCCACCTATCTTCTGGTATTGCCCGAAGTGCTCATACACCGTTAACCAATCACCTTTTTTCTCTACACAATCAATGAAACCTTGTGAACGTTGAGTATCTGTTATTCCCGGGATCCCTCGATTTGCTGAAAACTCGACTTCATTTCCCAGCTCTTTCACCACATGGTCACAAAGCACCTCAGCCCCCATCGCGCTCGAGAAATCAAACCAGCTGTCTGGTTGATGTTTCCATTGCTCATTAGGTGTGTGAAACGCCCAAATAAAGGTTTTGAAATCTTTTGAAGCGGACAGTTTTTGAATATTACTGGCTTGGATACCCAATTCAGAAGGGCCAAAAATGACGAAGTCATAAGGCGCCTCAGAATTCAGGACTTGCTCGGTGTATTGGGTTTGTAATGAGTGCTCAATTTGCCTTGAGGTAAACTCACTGATCTCAAAAGGCAGATCCAAAGCGATGAGCCTTTCCTTCAATGCAGTGTAATTTCTTGTCCAAAAGTCAGAAATATCTGCACTTGGATAAATCAGCGCAATTCTTACCGGTTTTTCTACCGACATCGGAGCTAATGAAATTGGCTCGCCACTTACAGTCTCTTGAAATTTTTCAAGTTTCTTTACATCAGCCTCAGACCTTACCCCGTCAGCATTGACGTACAAAGGGAGGCAAAAACATGCTGTCAGTAGAGTTGGTAAAACATTTTTATAAAGTTGACCCGGCATAACTGTTACCAAATGTTTGAATGTTTATTAACAATATTATAAATATAGAGCGATTATAAGTTAAAGCGTTTTATAAGCCATATGAATAAGAGATTAAATTTTGCGAGTTTGTTGCTCGCTACTACTTGCTACTCTCAGAGTTTTGCGGGTAATCATGAAGACGATTTCTTCCAATATGCTGAAGAAAAAGTGATGCGAGCGGTTTCCAACCAGAGAACTTGGGATGGCCCAATGCAAGGCCCTGCGGTGCGTCATGAAAAAAACGTTATTTTTGTCGCGTCTGATTTACGTAATGGTGGCGTTTACGGGGTGGGTAAAGGTATCTCAGAGGCCATTTCAAACATCAATTGGCATCTGAGGTTCATTGATGGCTTAGGCTCAGAAGTACGCCAAGGCGCAGCTATCCGAAAAGCGATTGGCTTTGAACCCGATGCCATTGTGCTTGGCGGCATTGACGCTGTACGACACAAAACCATTTTGAAACAAGCGGAAGATCTCGGAATCGTTGTCATTGGCTGGCACGCGACTGAGCTTGTTGGTGGCAACCCAGAAATCGGCTTATACACCAACATCACCACAGACCCTCTCGATGTGGCGGAAGTGGCCGCGCTACTCGCGATTGTTAACTCAAACGGGCGAGCAAAAACCGTGGTGTTTACCGACCCGAACTATGAAATTGCGATGATCAAGGCCAACGCGATGGTCAACACCATCAAGCGTTGCGGTACCTGTGATGTACTTGAACTGAACTACTTACCGCTCGATAAAATTGCCGAGCAGATGCCTGCGACATTGAAAAACCTTGATGACCAATATGGCGAAAAAATCACTCACATCTTAGCCATCAACGACCTCTACATTGATTACGCGATCCCTTCTTTGGAATCTAATCTCGAAGAGTATCGGCTAATACCACAAAACATTTCAGCGGGTGACGGCAGCAAAGCCGCGTACAAAAGAATCAATAGCGGTCAATTCCAACTGGCGACGGTACCTGAACCCTTATATCTACAAGGTTGGCAAATTGTCGACGAGCTCAATCGAGCATTCAACCAGATGCCTCCGAGTGGCTACTCTGCCCCTGTGCATCTCGTCACGCCCGATAATGTTGAAGAACTCATCAGCCAGTCAGACAAAGGCATCTACGACCCTAAAAATGGCTACCGTGAAGCGTATCTGAAAATTTGGAAGCCACAATGAAACTACCTCAGATAAACATCACCCAACGGCTCATTATTTCAAACCTGGTTTCGCTATTGATTGTGAGCCTTGCGGTCATCATGGTGATCCGCTCGCTCTATTACGTCGAGTCGACGCTGAAAACGGAAACCTCGACACACGTGTCAGATTTGATTGTTAACTCTGAAATCAGTCGTCGCGTGTTTACGCTCACCTCTCGAGTTAAGCTGCTGGAACAGACTTTTTTGTTCAGTGAAACCACGCTGTCTGAAGAAGCGTTCAATGTTGATTTCCAACTGCAACGACTGAGAGATCTTTCGACCAACGAAGGTTTCTCGCAAAAGATCGATGCCTTTATCGATAACTTCCACCGTTTCTTAGGCAGTTCGCTAGCACTGAATCGAATCCTTAAGCAGACCAATCAAATCGACGCTGCATTAGCTGAGCAACTTGATCAACTCGAATTTGCGATAGCCGACAGCAAGCTAAGGCACTTAGACCAACCTAATTTCATCCGTTATAACAATGAATTAGATCTCATCAACATGCTACGAGAGTCGTTCCTCACCTCGGGAAAAATGGTCGGTGACATTCACAGCCGTATCACGCCAGAGACCGAGAAAGTCCTACTTATCGAGGTCGAGAAAGAACTCGATATATTTTTGCTCCATTTAGAAAACGTCGATATCGAAACCTCAGCGGTGATTGCTGAGAAGAAAAGAATTCATCGAACGGTCAAACGATACAACGCGGCTTTAAAACGCATTCGAGCGAATCTGGAACAGCGTTGGTTGGTGATGGCATCACTGCTAGTTGCCCAAAGTGACTTGTTGGAGATGGTAGAAAAAACCGAGTCACGCGTACAAAGCCAAGCTTTAGAACTAACCGACCAACTTGAAAAAGAGATTGGTCTATCAAGGCTCAATGCGATTGTTATCAGCTTTTCAGCCGTCGTGTTGTCGATGTTGCTGGTTAGCCACGTTGTAAGACACCACATTCGAAAACCACTCAATGCCCTTAGGCATGGCTTCGACCGTTTAGAATCTGGTAGCCTCAAAAACCCGATCAACTTGGGCAGAAGTGACGAATGGTCTCACTTAGAAAAAGCCTATAACGACATGGCTTTAAGGCTGTCTGAGGCCTATCTCGACCTCACTGAAGAGAAGAAGAACTTCGACTTCCTCGCGCACCATGACCCACTGACGAATTTGGCTAACCGACTGTTGGCCACCAAACAATTGGATGAAGAGATTAGAAAATCCAGTGAGAGCAACGCCTCTTTCTTATTGTTTTATCTCGATATTGATGAATTTAAGACCATTAACGACTCCTTAGGACATGCGCCCGGAGACAACTTATTAGTCAATGTCTCTGACATTCTGAGTAACTTAGTCGGCGATAAAGGCTTTGTTGCTCGAATGGGTGGCGACGAGTTCTTGGTTGTGTATTCCAATGTTGGCCTAGAAGAAGGTGAACCGATCGCCGATCGCTTGAATCAAGCATTAAGAAAGCCGTATTACATCGATGATAATTCTATCTTCGTATCTGCGAGTATTGGTGTGTGTGAGTACCCTACTCATGGTTTGGATCGTGAAACCTTAATTCGCAACGCAGATACCGCCATGTATCACGCCAAACGGAACGGTCGAGACCAATACAGAATCTACGCGGATAAAATGACCCATGAAGTAAACGACTTAATCGAAACCAACATAGGGCTTCATCAAGCGATTGCCAATGACGAGCTTGAAGTGTTCTTCCAACCCAAAGTCGACTTAGACTCACAGGGCATTATTGGCGCCGAAGCACTTATTCGCTGGCGACACCCTAAATTGGGCTTACTGCCACCGATTGATTTCCTTGAAGTGGCGGAGAAAAGTGACCTCATTATCGACATCGATAAATGGGTGTTCAAGAAAGTGGCAAACTTGATCACTGAATGGCAACGTGCGGGAATAGACCTACAAGGCGTGATTTTCTCAATCAATTTCTCAGCGCGAATGTTCTATATGACAGACCTCGCCGAGCAACTACAAGTGATACTGGATGAAACGGATTGCCAACCTCACCAATTGCTGCTTGAGATTACCGAAAGAGACATGATGCGTGATTTCGAAACCTGTTCGAGAACCATTGAGGTGCTTCATTCTAAGGGTTACAAGATCGCTATCGATGATTTTGGTACGGGTTACTCTTCACTGTCGGTATTGAAGAATCTTTCGGCTGATTGCGTAAAGTTAGATCGAAGCTTTATTGAAGATATTAACTCATCAAAGGTTGATTACGAGATTACTTGCGCGGTGCTTAAACTCGCGCAAATACTCGACTTTTCAGTGATTGCAGAAGGCCTTGAAACCCAGAGCCATGTGAAGACACTGCGCCAGATCGGTTGTAAATACGCTCAGGGTTATTTCTTTGCGCGTCCTTTGCCGATTGATGACTGGTTGTCTTACTTTTTGCTTAATTCAGAGCAAACGCCAAAAGAGGCATAACGAATCTTAACGGAGTGAATGACCCAATCGGTCGATCACTCCGTTTACCCAACCGAAGTGGTTTACCGGTTTTTCACCAAACAAGGACTGTTTTCTGGCAACACCAAACAAATGCTGGATGGCATAACTTCAAAACGTATTTGATTGGAACGATAAGGTTCACCATCAAGGTTAATGGGCAGTGACTGAGGGAAATCTATCTCTAACCAGCGAGCTTGAGTATGGACAATGTATTTGCCGTCGTCGGCTGGATGCTTGAGCTCTTCGATGACTTTTGGCAAATCAGAAGCAACGAAGGTTTTGACTAAAGTAAGATCCATCAAACCATCATCAATCAATGCATTTGGCGCTAACTCTTGTCCTCCACCCGCTAAGCGACCATTACAAAAAGCACCAACAAGGATCTCTCCGGTAAAGCTGCCTTTGTCTATGGTCAACGTGCCACTGTAAGGCTTAAAGCCGAGTGCTTTCACCACTCCTGTTAGCGTATACGCACCGCCACCGAGAAAATCTTTAAGCTCGACCGGCGTTTCAGCTGTGACTTCAGCACCAAAACCCGCCGCAGCGACATTCATAAAGTAGCGGTCATTCGCACGCACGCTATCAACAGCAAACACCTTGCCTTCCAGCGCTAGTTCAAAAGCACCCGAAATATCATTAGGTATTCCCGTTGCGGTAGCAAAATCATTCGCCGTGCCCATCGGGATAATCGCCAGTTGTGGTCTTTCACTGGCACGGAACTGGTTGAGCGCGTTAACGGCTTCATTCACCGTTCCATCGCCACCCGCCACAATCAGACGCTTAACACCATCGCATATAGCCTCGCTTACCAAACGGAACATATCCGACGATTCCCAAGTCACTCTAACTTGCAGGTCAATATCGTTGTCCCTCGCCGCAAAGATGGCTTGCCTTAATTCCGGGATATTGGCTTTCTTTCCGTTTAAAATCGCGCGAATGCTTTCCATGGCTATGTCCTTGTATAGGCTAACTTGACAACTCTTTTGCTGCCGCTTTGATCTTAGCTCGTAACCACTTATGGCTTGGTTCATTAGTACGGCTTGGATGCCAAATCATACACATATCAAGATCTTCCAACTCGAAGGGTAATGGCAGTGTTTTTACCGCGTACTTTTCAGCAAAACAACGCACCGATGAAATAGGCATTACACCGATATACTCAGAGCCTTCGATAACAGGCAGCATCTCTACAACGCCCGCTGCGCGATACACGATTCTACGTTTCTCAAGGTCACTGTAGTGCTCAGAGCTCAATAAGCTTTTACGTGCATGCCACCTAGAGACCACCACATGCTCGAGTGCTAAAAACTGTTCCATATCGATCGTATCGCCAACCGTAGGATGATCACTACTACACACCACGACCAACTCTTCTGTAGAAATCACCTCGTGTTTAAGCATGGTTCTTCCTTTGGGCGTCATATCAACAATCACGTCATGTCTTTGAAGCCTTAAATCGGACTCATAGTCTTCGGTAAACAGAGGATGAACCTCTAACGCGATACCTGGCGCAACTGGGCTGATTAACTGCATGACTTTTGGCATCATTTCGTAGCTCGCTGCCGACACACAGGCAATGGAAAACACACGGCCAGAGGTTTTAGGATCGAAGTCTCTTGATGCAGATAAGGTAGAAGTAAAGTTTTTAAGTGCGGCAGCCATTGCAGGACACGGCTAGAGCATTTTAA
>NZ_JBFRRH010000068.1:0-71196 GCF_041472995.1 Vibrio sp. 10N.261.46.A3
TCAATGATCACGGGTATAGTCTTAGATTAAGAAAACAAGGTTAAGCATTAAATTGCAACATTTGATTACGAGACCATATCCGAATTAAATCCACTCTATTAGACCTAAGTCGTATGGTGTCGATATAACAATCCGTTTACAGTGACTTCAGATGATTTATTGGCTAGTCCATGTACAAAAAGGGAAGGATCATGGTTGAAGGTACTAACACTCAAATGGCTATCGATTTACTGTGCTGTCACCTAGGGATTACTGAAGAAGAAGCGAAAAAGCAGATTGGAATCCTAACACCGCAAACGGCACAGACAAAAATCACAGAAACTCAGCAAGCTTTAATGGGACTGACGAAAGAACATTAATTCTAAGCTTGTTTATTAAAAGACCGGTTGTTTATCAACTCGAGGTCTAAAGGCTTAAAATAGCAAAAGGGCTGCAATCGCAGCCCTTTTCTTATTTAGTACATAACGTGATAATTAAAGCGCAAGCAAAGGCTGCACATCAATGTACTTACCAATGTTCTTAGACTTCGCTTTTGGTACGTAAGGGATTTCACCTAACTTTGGCGCACCTAGCTTATCTTCAAGCATCGCAATAATATCTGCGTAGTGCTCAGTACCTGGATTGATACGGTTTGCGACCCAACCTACTAGGTTTAGTCCATCAGCACGAATCGCTTCTGCCGTTAGTAGAGCATGGCTCAAACAACCAAGTTTAATACCTACAGTAAGTACTACTGGCAGCTGCTCTTTCTTAACCCAGCTAGACAGATATTCGTCATCTGAAACCGGCACACGCCAACCACCAGCACCTTCAACTAATACGATGTCAGAGTTTTGCTTATGCTCTTCCAGCTTTGCAGATAATACGGCTTCATCAATCACCACACCGTCATGCTTTGCAGCGATGTGAGGCGATGACGGTAACAATAGTGCATACGGGTTTACGTCTTCGTAAGCAATATCTTGCGTCGCCGCTTCTTGAAGATGCAGCGCATCACTATTACGTAAACCTTCAGGGTATTTCTCACACCCTGCAGCAACTGGCTTATAACCAATTGTCGATAAATCTTGTGCGGCCAAAGCTTGAAGAATTGCTTTTGAAACCACAGTTTTTCCCACTTCGGTATCCGTACCTGCAATAAATAATGCATCAATCATAATTGAATAACCCCTAAACAAACTTGATATGTTGCTGGCAAGAAACCTTGATGGTTTTTGAACTCTCGATATTCCCGTTCAACAAGCTGCAACATGCTGCGACTTGTTAAACCCTGTGAGCGACCACTTACGTGATTAGCGCCGATGCCTTTAAGGTCGCGCATCAGTTCAAACGCAGTGTCGTACCAAACGGTGATGGTGGGCAAGTCTAGTTGATGAACCGTACAGCTAGATTGCGCTAACGCAATTTTTACCTGATTGATTGTAATAAAATGGTTAACGTGTTGATGTGCGTCAATTTTGGACCATGACTTTTTCAACTCAAACAGTGACCCATCAAGCAAAGTTGAGAAAATAACACGCCCACCAGCCGCTGTAACACGCTTCATCTCTCTCAAAGGCGACGACAAGTCGTCACACCATTGCAACGCAAGGCTAGAGAAAACGATGTCAAAACACCCATCTTCAAACGGCAATTGTTCAGCATCAGCTTGTTGGTATAAAGAGACAGATGCACCACAACGCTTCTCTGCTGTTGCTAACATTCCAACAGAAAGATCAGCGCAAACCACTTCGGCGCCTCGTTTTACAAGTTGCTCTGAGAAATAGCCAGTACCACAACCTAGATCCAACACCTTAAAGCCTGACAGATCGCTTGGTAATTTATCCAGTAATCGGTGGCCAACATCGCGTTGAAATTCAGCGTGTTTGTCATAGGTTGTTGCTGCTTTACCAAAAGCTTCGGCAATCGCACTCTTATCTTGGCCAACGTAATTATGCACTACTGCTTCTTGTGACATTTACTGAGCCTCTTTATTTGATTCAAAGCTTGGATGGATACCCGGTTCAGTGCTTAAGTCGATGTTTCGTTCAATGGCTTGATGCAACGACCTAGTTAACTGGAGAATCTGTTTTTGGCTATGGTTAGCCGTTAACGTGATTCGTAATCGAGCAGTTCCAGCAGGAACGGTTGGCGGCCTTATTGCGGTCACCCAAACTTGGTTCTGCTTTAACTCTTCAGCGATAGATAATGCTGCCTGAGCTTCACCTATCACAAATGGCTTAATCGGAGTCTGAGTATCCACAAAGCCTTGCAAGCCGCTCATCTGCTCTGCATAAAGAACCCCTAACTCAGTCAGCTTTTCTCGGCGCCATTCTTGAGTTTGAATCATCTTACAGGCATGAGACAAAGCCACCGCTTGTGAGGGTGGCATTGCCGTAGAATAAACATGATGACGAGCAAACTGAGTTAAATAGTCACCGACTTCTGACGAACACAAAACTGCAGCGCCAGACAGGCCAAATGCTTTACCAAAAGTGACGACTAGAATATCAGGCGCTATTTGCGCCGCACTGCAGCTCCCTGCCCCTTTATCACCTAACACGCCAATACCGTGGGCATCATCAACCGCCAACCAACTGTCGTATTGATTTGTCAGGTTAGATATCTGACTGAGAGGCGCTTGGTCGCCGTCCATGCTGAACACACCTTCAGTCACGACTAACGATTGTGGAGACCGACCTAATAACGACTTTAGGTGCTGCGTATCGTTGTGCTTAAAGCGTTTCATGGTTGCAGGAGAAAGCATCCCCGCTTCCATCAAAGAGGCGTGATTAAGCTTGTCTTGCAGCAGAGAGTCGTCTTTTTCGAGCAGAGAAAACAACAAGGCTTGGTTGGCGCTGAAACCAGAACTAAAGAGAATGGCACGTTCAAAGCCCAACCATTCACAGAGTTGAGCTTCTAAATTTCGATGAGCAGGACTAAAACCCGTGACCAATGGCGATGCCGCACTGCCAGCACCATACTGAGAAAGCCCCGCTTGCCACGCCTCTACCAATTCAGGGTCGTTCGCCAAGCCTAGGTAATCATTACTCGAAAAATTAATAAAGCGAGAGCCTTCGCAAGTAAGCAAAGGGCCATTATTGTTTTCGAGTACCTTGAGTTGACGAGTTAGCCCCTGTTCACGGCGTTGAACAAGGGCATCTTTGATACGAGATTTAAACAGTGGCATCGTAGAACATGTCATCTTTCGTTGGACGAGCAGCAACGCGCTCTACCACTTGATCTAACAGTTCGTTTTCTTGAATTTCATCAGGCTTCTGAGCTACTTGTTGGCTGTTGATGCCTAACTTCTTAAACAGCTGCATGTCCGTGTCTTCATCTGGGTTTGGCGTAGTCAGAAGCTTACAGCCGTAGAAGATAGAGTTCGCGCCAGCCATGAAGCACATCGCCTGCATCTGTTCGTTCATATTCTCGCGACCTGCAGATAGACGAACCGCAGACATTGGCATCATGATACGAGCAATCGCAATCAACTTAATGAAGTCAAAAGATTCAACATCATCGACGTTTTCCATCGGTGTGCCTTTCACTTTTACGAGCATATTGATTGGCACACTCTCAGGGTGCACAGGAAGGTTCGCTAGCTCTACCAGCAGACCTGCACGGTCATTGGTACTTTCGCCCATACCAATAATGCCACCAGAACAGATCTTCATACCGGCATCACGTACATGAGATAACGTATCTAAACGATCTTGGTAAGTACGAGTGGTGATGATGCTGCCGTAAAACTCAGGAGACGTATCAAGGTTATGGTTGTAGTAATCCAAACCTGCATCCGCTAGCTCGCCGGCTTGATCTGGGGTTAACATGCCTAGTGTCATACACGTTTCTAGGCCCATGCCTTTCACACCTTTGATCATATCAGTCAGGTGAGGCATATCGCGTTCTTTCGGGTTTTTCCATGCCGCGCCCATACAGAAACGAGTCGAGCCTGCGTTCTTGGCTTTTTGCGCTGCATCTAAAACACGCTCTACTTCCATTAGGCGCTCTTTGTCGACATCCGTTCGGTAGTGAGCACTTTGAGGACAGTACTTACAATCTTCAGGACAAGCACCGGTCTTAATCGACAGAAGCGTACTCACCTGCACGTGGTTGTGCTCTTGGTACTGTCTATGAACCACTTGAGCTTCAAACATTAAATCCATAAACGGTTTTTCAAGCAGCGCTGTTACTTCAGCAACTGTCCAGTCATGACGAACTTCCACGTGTCGATCCTTTTTTATTATTTGATGTTTCATCTCTATCAATAGAGATTGCATTTATGCTTGGCTAGTCTACCGACAAGCTTTAGACTGTCAACACATTGATAATATCAAAAGTTTACATCTGGTTATTTTTTAATCACACCAAGAATGGAAGTTACTATGGATCTCGCCTTTGATCGCCAGCATATCTGGCATCCCTACACATCAACGTTAACACCTCTGACCTGCTATCCAGTCACCAACGCAGACGGTGTTTACCTAGAATTAGAAGGCGGAAAACGAATTATTGATGGTATGTCATCTTGGTGGTCAACCATCCACGGCTACAATCACCCTGAGCTAAATGCTGCAGCTCACAGCCAAATCGATAAGGTTTCACACGTTATGTTTGGTGGCATCACCCACCAACCCGCTATCGATTTATGTAAGAAGCTTTTGAATCTCGCGCCAACTAATCTTGAGCATGTATTTTTGGCCGATTCAGGTTCAGTAGCCGTAGAAGTGAGCCTAAAAATGGCGCTCCAATATTGGCACGCTAAAGGACAACCTCGTTCAAAGTTCCTCACACTAAGAGATGGCTATCACGGTGATACCTTTGCGGCGATGTCAGTGACCGACCCTGACAACTCAATGCACAGCCTCTACAAAGGCTTTTTACCGGAACACATTTTCGCTGATTCTCCAAAAACAGGCTTTTGGGAACAATGGGACGAGAACGACATCAACAGCTTTCGAGAAAAGCTGGCAGCACACCATCAAGAAGTCGCAGCCGTGATCTTAGAGCCAATCGTTCAAGGGGCTGGCGGCATGCGCATCTACCACCCTGAGTTCCTAAAACAGGTTCGCTTACTGTGTGATGAATTCAATGTATTGCTGATCTTGGATGAGATTGCGACCGGATTTGGCCGCACAGGGAAACTGTTCGCTTGTGAGCATGCCGATATTCAACCGGACATCTTATGCGTAGGCAAGGCTTTAACTGGTGGCTACATGACATTGTCAGCGACGCTGGCGAGCAAAGAAGTTGCTGACACGGTATGTGGCGGTGAAGCGGGTTGCTTTATGCACGGGCCAACCTTTATGGGCAACCCATTGGCTTGCGCAGTCGGTGCGGCAAGTTTATCCATCATCGAGCAAGGTCATTGGAAAAATCAGACTCAGCAGATTGAACAGCTTTTCTCTGAGATGCTACCACCGTTGCGAGAGCATGATCTTGTCAAAGACGTTCGCTGGTTGGGCGCGATTGGCGTCGTTGAAACCCACACACCTGTCGATATGGAAACCATCCAAGCGCACTTTGTAGAGCAAGGCGTTTGGATCCGTCCATTTGGTAAGCTAATTTATATGATGCCTCCATTTATCAGCGAACCTGCGCATATCGAGCAACTGGTCTCTGCAATTGATAAAGCTCTACAACAATCAGCTTGCTTCAAGTCAAATTGATATAAATAAAGCCAAATAGAAATTCCGAAAATTTATAAGTATATAATCCGAAACGCCGCCTTTAGAGTGCTAAAGGTGGCTTAGTCACAAGGCAAATAATCAGACAACCAATAAGAACATCTCAAACTGATATTTTATCTATGATTCCACCCTGAATAATCTCACAAATAAATTTAATCCTCTCCATAAAAAGAATTAGCAAAAGAGTGTTACCTATCGGGTCAATAGCCGCTTAAAATACAAGCCATTTTTTGTCGGATATTATGATGATCTTCCTCATTCGATTCATTCTAGAATCCAATCAGCTAATTCAATTCGACTGTACTTAGATAATAAATAGTAACGAAAGCTTGTATCAACTTGGTAGAAACAGAGTTCTCTGTTTTGTCGATCGTGCAAGACAGCAACGCAACCCGTAATAGCTGCGGAATTCACGTCAGTAAATAATTTAAAGTAAACATGAAATTAAACCAACTCAATGCACTTATCGTTGATGACTCATCGATCGTGCTATCAACCATCCGCAATATGTTGATTCATATCGGCTTTTCAGAGCGAATGATTTCAATTGCTAAATCCCCTCGCATCGCTATGACGATAACAAGCGAGACGACGTTTGATGTGATTATCTGTGACTACAACTTTGGTAACACCATCAATGGCAAGCAGCTGTTTGAAGAGCTTAAACAATCGAATAGATTGAAAGACGATGGAATATTTATTCTAGTGACAGGTGAGAATTCCGCTTTATCGATCCGCCCTATTTTAGAGCTTCGACCAGATAATTATTTATTAAAACCATTCAATCGTGAAACCTTAAAGCAACGTATTACAAGCTCTTTAAAAAAGAAGCTGGTTCTACAAAAAATCTATAAGGCCGAACGAGAAAATGACTATGAAGCGGGACTTGAGTTCTGCGAAGAGCTGATCGCCTTTCATTCTGAATATTTTACGACCATCCAGCAATTTCGCGGCAGCTTTTTGTCAAAGCTCAAGCTTTACGAAGAAGCAAAGAACGTATATGAGAAGGCGCTTGATGAAGGCAGTTTTGATTGGGCTCAAGCGGGTCTAGCAAACAGCCTTGCGAATTTGGGTCAGATCAATGAAGCACAACAAATGATCGAAAGCTTGATTGATTCAGCACCCACCAGCACCTTGTATCGAGATCAAGCAGCTCAAGTGAACCTTATCAGTAATAAAGTTCCTGCTGCGATTGCCCATTTTAAATTGGCAAGTGAACTCACACCGGGTAACTCAGAAAGGGAACTGGCAATCGCAAACCTGTGCCTCTCAGTGAATGATACCAAGGCAGCGTTAGCTCACTATCAGAACTATGTGCAGATCAATAGAGATACCTTTCGAGATAACCTCTATATGAAGCTCAACCATATTCGATTTTTGCTCTATTGTGCATCTGGTGAGAGCAACAATAAAGCGACACTCGACCAAGTAAACTATCTAGTTTCGAAGATCCCTACAGACGCAAGAGCAGGTCTTCAAACGGATTTAGCGCTTATCGCAGCACACATAGCAATGGAGTCAAAACAGTACCAAAAAGCGGTGACTATTTTGACTGCACTGCATGACAGAAATAGCTTTAATGCATTCCCGGTCATCTATCATCACACCTGGTTGCTGGGCAGAATGAGTTGTGAGAATGAGTTTAAAGTCGCAGAGAGCCGCTGTGGCATGATGATCATCCAAACGGCGAACGAAACCGTTGTTTCTAGCCAAATGACCATGTGTAGTGAGATGAAACGCCGTAACGCAGAAAAGATGGAATGGCTCAAACAGAGCAACGTCAGCATTAAGCATGCTTCGTCGGACTATAAACAGGTATTGGTCGCTTATTTAGAGATTCACAAGCGATGCCCGATGATCAAAAACGTATGCATGAACATCGTCAAACTGCTCTCTGTTATTTGGCCTGACGCAATGGGTGCGAAACAGGTTTTAACGATTATTCAGAAGTGTGATGGCGTGGTCACTCAACTTTATACGCTTGATGAACTGACCAAAAACAATTATCAAAATTACTATCGAAAGGCGTTGCTAGCTTGTAAGCAAGCAGACGAAGCAACCAAAGCGAGCTTCTCTTTTATGTAGCTTCGCTTTATACAACTGCTACTTAGGTAAGCTCCAGATACAAAAAAGGCTTTGCCATTACAGCAAAGCCTTTTAAATATTTTGGCAAGTCAGGTTAATCTAAATTTGATTAACCTAAATTGGCATTAACCGATGTGCGTTACGCCGCCCATGTATGGTTGAAGTACTGTTGGGATAGCAATACGGCCATCTGCTTCTTGGTTGTTCTCAAGAATAGCAACCATAGTACGACCAACAGCAAGACCGGAACCGTTTAGTGTATGTACAAGTTCAGGTTTCTTCTCGCCTTTACGACGGAAACGAGCTTGCATACGACGCGCTTGGAAATCCCACATGTTTGAACAAGAAGAAATTTCACGGTAAGTCTCTTGTGCTGGAACCCATACTTCTAAGTCGTAAGTTTTCGCAGAACCGAAGCCCATGTCACCTGTACATAGAATCACTTTACGGTAAGGAAGCTCTAGAAGTTGAAGTACTTTCTCAGCGTGACCTGTTAGCTCTTCAAGCGCTGCCATTGAGTCTTCTGGCTTAGTGATTTGTACTAATTCAACTTTGTCGAATTGGTGCATACGGATAAGACCACGAGTGTCACGACCGTAAGAACCCGCTTCAGAACGGAAACATGGCGTGTGAGCTGTCATCTTAAGTGGCAGTTCAGCTTCATCAGTAATCGTGTCACGAACCATGTTCGTTACCGGTACTTCCGCAGTAGGGATAAGCGATAGAGTCTTAAGAGGTACGTCACTTACTTGCTCAGTTAGCGGGCTTGTGTGGAACAAGTCTTCGCCGAACTTAGGAAGTTGACCAGTACCGTAAAGGCTATCATGGTTCACTAGGTACGGTACGTACATTTCTGTGTAGCCGTGCTCATCAGTGTGAAGGTCCAGCATGAACTGAGCAATAGCACGGTGTAGGCGTGCAAATTTGCCTTTCATCACGATGAAACGAGAACCCGAGATTTTAACTGCGCTAGCAAAATCAAGACCGCCAGACATTTCGCCAAGGTCTACGTGATCTTTCACTTCAAAGTCGTAAGTCTTAGGTTGACCCCAACGAGAAACTTCTACGTTATCGTCTTCATCTTTACCATCTGGCACTTCTGCATCAGGTAGGTTAGGAATAGACATTGTGATCGTTTCTAGCTCAGATTGAAGGTCAGCCAATGCTACTTTAGCTTGGTCTAGTTCTGCGCCTAAGTTGCCTACTTCTGCAAGGATACGCTCAGCTTCTTCATGGTCGCCTTTTGCTTTCGCTTGACCAATGGACTTCGATCGAGAGTTACGTAACGCTTGTAGCTCTTCAGTTTTCATCTGAAGGGACTTACGTTTTTCTTCAAGTTCACGAATTGTCTCTACATCAAGGGTGAAGCCTCGACGTGCTAATTTTGCCGCTGTTTCATCCAGCTCAGCTCGAAGTAATTTAGAATCCAGCATTGCTAATCCTATGCTTTAGTTATTTGAATATTCAGTAGTTTGCTACTGAATCACTGCTAAACCCCTAAAACTGGTGCTATTTCGACCAATTTATAACGATTTAATTGAAATTTTATGACTAGGTAACGATATCCAAAAAAGACTACTTTTCATAGCGTTTTTGTGGGCTTTTTGCGTCCAAATCCGCCAGATAATCTAGCTTCTCGCCAATTTTGGTCTCTAAGCCTCGTTTTGTTGGGAAATAGTATTGCTTCTCTCCCATTTCAGGAGGTAGATACTTTTCACCAGCGGCGTAGGCTCCTGGTTCGTCATGAGCATAACGGTATTCTTGCCCGTAGCCCATGTCCTTCATCAAAGTTGTAGGTGCATTTCGTAAATGATGAGGGACTTCATATTCAGGAAGGTTGTGCGCGTCCGTTAGAGCTTGCTTCCACGCGGTGTAAACGGCATTACTCTTTGGTGCACATGCGAGATAGACTACCGCCTGCGCAATCGCACGCTCGCCTTCGGCAGGACCAATTCGAGTGAAGCAGTCCCAAGCCGACATCGCCACCTGCATGGCACGAGGGTCAGCGTTGCCAATATCTTCAGAAGCAATCGCTAGCAAACGTCTTACGATATACAAAGGGTCGCAACCCGCCGCAATCATTCGCGCCGACCAATACAAGGCCGCATCAGGGTTTGAGCCACGAATTGACTTGTGAACCGCAGATATTAGGTCGTACCAAATATCGCCCTTGTTATCGAAACGAGCGACTTTCTCACCAGCCACTTCAGCCAACAACTGCAAAGTTATCGCTTTCTCGCCTCTATCGTTATCTTCTGCCATGTCATACAGCAGTTCAAGATAGTTAAGCGACATACGTGCGTCACCGTTAACCAGTTCTGCAAGGCGATCTAAAACATTATCAGCAAAATCGGCAGGTACATCACCTAACCCGCGCTGCTTGTCCTCAATCGCTTGGCGAATAACGAGAGAAATATCATCTGTATTCAGGGACGTCAGTTTGTAGACACGCGCACGTGACAACAAAGCGTTGTTCAATTCAAAAGAAGGGTTTTCTGTCGTCGCACCAATAAAGGTCACGGTGCCATCTTCGATATGAGGCAGAAAAGCATCTTGCTGACTTTTGTTAAAGCGATGGACTTCGTCCACAAACAGGATCGTTCTACGTCCTGCTTGCTTGTTCTCACGCGCTTTTTCAATCGCAATACGGATGTCTTTTACGCCCGAGGTTACCGCCGATACGCGTTCCACTTCAGCATTGGCATAGTTTGCTGCTACTTCGGCTAACGTCGTTTTACCGGTGCCCGGAGGCCCCCACAAAATCATCGAGTGGATATGGCCCGCTTCCAATGCTCTGCGAAGTGGTTTACCTGGGCCTAATATATGCTGCTGACCGATGTACTGTTCGACAGTTTCCGGTCTCATACGAGCAGCAAGGGGACGAAAATCTTCGTCCCCCGCAAAATCTAAGCTGTAATTACTCAATTGCAATCTCTTGATTCGTTGATGGCATTGATGCCTATCGACGTACTACCAAACGATCTGCTTGTTTAGATCAGTTTCTTTGGTCGTCGACCTCGACACCTTCCGGTGCCACAAAAGTAAAGCGGTCTGCTGCAGGTTTACCCAAGTCAACATTGCTAAAGGTAAACTCACCTTTTTGACCGTCTTGTTCAATCACATTAAAGCCCTGAACAATGCCCTTTTCGGTGATATTAATCTGGAAGTCGCCCTGATTAGAATCGACAGCAGTTGGCGTTAGCGTAAATTGGTTACCCGTTTGCGCCACATTATAGTTATCCCAATCACTTTCTTGGTTACGTGTAAGCAGGACAAAAGGTGTTTGTGATGTCGCTTGCTCTTGCCAGTAAATGCTCACTTGCTCAATGAACGGGCTGTAGTACCACAAGCTTTGGCCGTCAGATACCAACAAGTTTTCATCAGGAAACGTGGTCTCCCAGCGGAACAAGCTTGGGCGTGCAATCTCTACCGTGCCCTCACCTTCCATAACAACATCACCATCAGGGCTGATCACGACTTGTTTAAAGTCAGCGCTGAAGCCTGCGTTTAATGCCAAACGGCTACTCAACTCTTCTTTCGGAGAAGCAAACACTGAGAAGCTCATAAATAAAAGTGCGAATACTTTTTTCATCAATAATCCTGTTAGAACATAAGTCGGTCATATTTTCGATTTGACCGACTGAATAGTTATGAGTTCCTACCGGAACTAATCTTTTGGTGGCGCTGGTGCTAAGACTTCTCGGTTACCGTTATGACCTGGAGCACTTACGATACCTTGAGCTTCAAGTTGCTCAACAATTCTTGCTGCACGGTTGTAACCAATCTTGAATCGACGTTGTACGCCTGAAACTGAGCCACGACGCGAATGAACAACGTGTTCTACCACTTGATCAAATAGAGGATCAACCTCTTCATCACCTTCCATCTTCTCACCCGGAAGCAAGGTTTCTGGGGTTTGTTCGCCGTTGGTGATCTCATCAATATAGTTTGGCTTACCACGCGCTTTCCAGTTATTCACAACTGCGTGTACATCATCATCAGATGCAAAGGCACCGTGAACACGAGTTGTATGGCTAGAACCCGGCGGCAAGTAAAGCATATCACCCATGCCCAATAGTGATTCCGCACCACCTTGGTCAAGGATAGTTCGTGAATCCGTTTTGGTTGATACCGTAAAGGCAACACGGGTTGGAATGTTCGCTTTAATAAGACCGGTAATAACATCCACTGATGGACGTTGTGTCGCGAGGATCAAGTGAACACCCGCCGCACGTGCTTTTTGTGCCAAACGTGCAATCAGTTCTTCAACCTTCTTACCGACCACCATGATTAGGTCAGCAAATTCATCAACGATAACCACAATGTAAGGCAGCTTCTCAAGTAATGGTGCTTCAGGGTCCATGCTGTCGCCCGGCTTCCACAGTGGATCGTGAATTGGGTGACCCGCTTCCGCTGCCATTTTAAGCTTATCGTTGTAACCTTTAATATTACGAACGCCTAACGCTGACATCAGCTTATAACGACGTTCCATCTCGCCAACACACCAACGAAGGGCATTTGACGCATCTTTCATGTCAGTTACCACTTCAGACAATAGATGAGGGATGCCTTCATAAACCGATAGCTCAAGCATTTTCGGGTCGATCATGATGAAGCGAACATCTTCCGGTGATGCTTTATAAAGCATACTCAGAATCATTACGTTCACACCTACCGACTTACCAGAACCGGTTGTACCTGCAACCAGAACGTGAGGCATTTTCGATAGATCAGCAATAACGGCTTCACCAGCGATGTCTTGTCCTAGAACCACTGTTGTTGGCGATTTTGCTTCTTGGAACTGAGGGCTAGCAACCACATCTGAGAAGAATACCGTTTGGCGACTCATGTTCGGCAGTTCTAAGCCAACATAAGGTTTACCCGGAATCACTTCTACGACACGTACTGCCAATGCAGAGAGCGAACGCGCTAAGTCCATAGAAAGGCCAGAAATACGACTTACTTTCACGCCCGGAGCCAGATCGAGTTCGAATCGAGTGATTACTGGGCCAGGGAAAATGTCGACAACGTCTGCTTTGATCTTGTAATCCGCTAGCTTAGATTCAACAAGACGAGCAATTGCCTCTAGTGCATCACGGTCAATAAAGGTTTCACGCTTTTCAGGGTGGAATAACAATTCAAGCGTGGGTAATGGCTCAGCAGGCTTCGGTAAATTAACATCTTGTTGAACCAAGAACGGATTCTGCGTCGCTGCCATATTCGCTTGGGCTTCAGAAACAATGCTTTGGAATGCGGCGACATCTTGATCTTGATGCGCAGATTCTTCTTCCGTTACTTCTTCCCAAGGAAGATCAACAGCTGGCTCTTGGCTTTGTGCTGTTGGCTGTTCAGGCTCTGAATGTTCTTCTTGGTAAGAGAAAGGTTCAAACTGTTCTTCGGTTAATGCTGCGCCAACTAACTCAGCTTCAGTCTGCTCAGACTCAAAATCTGAACCCTGTTGGTAGCTTTGCTCTTCCGTCACATCAAACGGTGAAGGTTGTGCAGAGAAATCGTCTTCCACTGTTGCTTCTGGCTCGCCCATAGGTGAAGCGTATAAAGATTCAGGTTGAACATCTTCAGCACCGAATTCGCCATTTACTTGTGGTGAGCTATCTAATTCTAGTTCAGCACTTTCAAGGTCAGCATGAGCTGGGCTAACTTCTGGTTGTTCGTTCTGCATGTATTGTTGGTAAGCAACCTGAGAATCATGCCCGTCGAGCTGTTCTTGTTCTGCTAGGTCATCTTCATACATGGCCGCATTTTCTAGCTGCTCTATCGTTGCATTCAACTGTTTAGAGCGCTCAATGCCTTCTTCTAACGGTTCTTCTGGCGCTTGGTAAACAGGCGCAGCAGGGATCGGTTGCTCTGATTCAATTACCGCTTGAGGCTGAACCTGAGGTTCTTCATGAACAGGAGCTTCTTGTTTTGAAGGAGCATCGACAGGCATATGAATATTGTAATGACGCTTCGGCGATGCAGCATTGTCTCGCGCATTTGTCGCCACGTCTGACGAATCATTGGTCGCAGAAAAACTCATCGCAGGATCTAGCGGGTCATGCTCTGTTGATTCTTTGTTGTCTTCTATAGCAGGAACATCGCGGTAAGTTGGCGCTTGATGCTGCTGATGACGTTCTTCGATTAAATCGCGGTCTGCTGATTCTCTTAATTGAGGCTCAAGCAGCTCTTGGTCTTGGCCACGAGCCTTATTGACAGCAGACGTGAAGAATTTGATGGCACATTCACCCAACCATTCCACAATGCTTAGCCAAGAGATACCGGTTAATAGAGTGAAGCCAGCACCCCATAAGAAAAGAAGAACCAGCGTACTACCAAGAACATTCAACGTTGGAAGTGCAAGGCTTGTTAAAACGTCACCTACCACGCCACCGGATGAAAAGTACCAGATGTCGTCAAAGTTGATATCCGCTAAACCACAACTCGTAAGAATTAGGATAGTCAAGCCAAGTAAGCGAGTGCCCCACAGCATGAAGTCGATCTGCTCGTCTTCATTACGTTTTCGGAATAATACCCACGCTGCAACCGTCACTAAGATAGGCAAAGGGTAAGCCAAAGAACCAAATACGAAGAAAAGCGTATCCGCCAACCAAGCACCTAGGTAGCCACCTGCATTTTGAATGTCACCACCCCACGCCGTTTGCGACCATGATGGGTCTGCAGGACTAAAAGTTAATAACGCAACGGCAAGTAGAATAGAGAAGAGAACACCGAGAATCAGACTGCACTCTTTGAGACGTTGAGAACCACTCAAACGAGGAGACTGAGGCTCTTCACTCGTTTTAATGATTGTTTCTACTTTATTACTGCTCTGCTTGAACATAAACCAACTTAATAATTAAACGGGATAAAAACATCTCGAGCGGCCAAAGCCGCTCGTTTCAATGAAACTACTGTTGATTTAACCATATCAAACAGAAAAACCCAATTCCAGAAAGCAAGAAAGCGGAACAAATGTCCGCTTTCTTTCATTTCACCAATTGTGACTAACGAGTTTTAATCACAAGTTGATTGGTTTGTTTCACTTCTTCCATTACTACGTAAGTTCGAGTGTCGTTTACGCCCGGTAGACGAAGTAACGTATCACCCAGTAGCTTACGGTAAGCACCCATATCAGATACACGTGTTTTTAGAAGATAGTCAAAATCACCCGACACTAAATGACACTCTTGGATGTCATCCAGTTTCTGCACAGCGGTGTTGAATTGTTCGAACACATCTGGCGCACCACGGTTCAACGTAATTTCAACAAACACTAAAAGTGAAGCATCAAGGTACTGTGGGTTCAGCAACGCTGTGTACCCAGTAATGTAACCTTGACGTTCTAAACGACGAACACGTTCAAGACATGGAGTGGGAGAAAGTCCTACTCGTTTTGAGAGTTCAACGTTTGAGATACGACCGTCTTTTTGCAACTCATTAAGAATGTTGCGGTCAATACGATCTAGTTCCTTGGACGGCTTCTTATAATTGTCTGCCATTTTTTATTCCACCTTATTACTTCCTTGCAAAAAAATATACTACAACTTTTTAATATTCAGTATCAAATTTTATCTGAACCTATCTATACTAGATATTAATTCGACAGAATTACCCTACACATAGATAAAACAACCAAAATAAAATGAGGAGTCAGGATGATCATTGGCGTACCTAAGGAAATCAAGAACCACGAATACCGCGTTGGTATGACCCCAGCTAGCGTGAGAGAACTAATCTCACACGGCCACCAAGTTTTTGTAGAAACCAATGCCGGTACTGGTATCGGTTTTTCAGACGATGATTACATCGCTGTAGGCGCATCCATTCTTCCTACTGCTGCTGACGTTTTCGCGAAAGCAGAGATGATTGTAAAGGTTAAAGAACCTCAAGCTGTCGAGCGAGCTATGCTTCGCGAAGGGCAAATATTATTTACCTATTTACACCTTGCACCAGATTTTCCACAAACTGAAGAGCTTATCAAGAGCAAAGCTGTCTGCGTAGCCTATGAGACTGTAACAGATAATATGGGTCGCTTGCCACTATTAGCACCAATGTCTGAAGTAGCTGGTCGCATGTCTATTCAAGCAGGTGCACAAACATTAGAGAAATCTAACGGTGGTTGTGGTCTTCTTCTTGGTGGCGTTCCAGGTGTTGAACCAGCAAAAGTTGTTGTTGTTGGTGGCGGTGTTGTAGGTGCTAACGCAGCACGTATGGCTGTAGGCCTTCGCGCTGATGTTACAATTCTTGACCGTAACGTAGATACGCTGCGTCGTCTTGATGAAGAATTCCAAGGTCGCGCAAAAGTGGTTTATTCTACTGAAGACGCTATTGAGAAGCATGTTCTAGAAGCAGACCTAGTGATTGGTGCTGTACTAATCCCTGGTGCAGCAGCGCCAAAACTGGTTACAAAAGAGCACATCGCTAAGATGAAACCAGGTTCAGCAGTTGTTGACGTTGCAATCGACCAAGGCGGTTGTTTCGAGACCTCTCACGCAACCACTCACGCAGACCCAACTTACATTGTTGATGATGTAGTTCACTACTGTGTTGCAAACATGCCTGGCGCTGTTGCTCGCACTTCAACTTACGCACTAAACAATGCAACACTTCCTTACATTGTTAAGCTAGCGAACAAAGGCTACCGCGAAGCACTTCTATCTGATGAAGGCTTCCTAGAAGGTCTAAACGTTATTCACGGTAAAGTAACTTGTAAAGAAGTTGCAGAGAGCTTTGACCTTGAATACGTAGACCCAGCAGAAGCAATCGCAATGTTTAACTAATGATGTAATGACTGACTGAACGCAATAATCTTCTCGTTGAAGCGTTCAGTTAACTCATACACATTAAACAAAAAGCCAGTACGACATAATGTCGCGCTGGCTTTTTTGCATTTCTGACTTTATTTGTAACTATAGCTTTATTTTGCATTACTGGATTTAGGTCGAAAAAACACGAATAGACTGTTTACCACTAGCGCTCGATTTTAACCCCATGAATCAATAGGTTTCTTGGCGTAATACTGCGTTCGCAGAACTCTTCAATCGAAGCTTCATAACCTTGCTCTTGCAGATAGATAGCGCGATCTAAAGCTAGCCATATCTCTAATGGTCGTCTAAAGACTTGTTGAACCAAACTCAGCTTTTCCATTTCCCAGAAAAGCGCTTCGCCTTGAATCAAATAAGAGTCAAAATCAATACCTGAGCCCAGCGATAGCTCTTTCACTTCAGATGCCCAACGGCAGAAAGATTCAAAACCCTCAGCTAACTCTGATTTTTTGATGCTCGGTACAGGAATGTATTCGTCAATGTTAAGTTCAGCCTTAAGTAACTGGCTGAAGCCTAGACGATAGCTCATCTCTAGTTGGCGATGTCTCTTTACTCTTTCACCACCAGTGACGGTTTCTTGAAGCGGAATTCTTAAGTCGCTCTTACTTAACGTTAATGCTGAGTTTTTCGCGACAGAAGACATCGCTTGGTAGTTTTCGTCTCGAATAAGATGATAACAACAAGGGGAAATAGTGACCGCTGGTAGCCCATGTGACACTGACTTTTTAACTAACTCAACATGAAGATCGCCACAAGCATGAAGGGCTACGGCATGTTGGTTTGAGTTAAACACGTTATCTGCACTTTCAGAAAACGCATCACCTTGAACAAAGTTCATCGCTAATTTCTGGTCATTCGCAATCTTTTGTCCGCTTTCGCATAACGATTGCTGCCATTCAAAGCTAGTGACTTTTTGATCAGATTGTTGAGATAGGATTCGACCAAGAAAGCCTTTACCCGAACACCACTCGAGCCACTCTTTGCCATGGTGATGGCCTAATGCAGCCTCGCCCATTGCGACAATTTGATGTAGCTTTCGGCCAGGAATACCATCAGCAGTACCACGTGGGAGGTCTAAACCAACCAAAGCTGTGTTATCGAACTGGATGTTTTGGCTAGCAGTATCTAATTCAGGTAGGAAACGAGTCAGTTCCTCAACCAAAAGCTGAGGCTGCTCTTTTAAGGTTTGAATGCTTTCATTATCTAAGCTATGTAACCAATCAACGAGTGGACGATTGACCTCTTTCCACGGCTGCTGTTGAGTTTGGCATAGGTGAAAAGGCTCTGAGCGCCAATAAACTTGGTGCTCTAGCAAAAATGAATCGAGTATTTTAAATCGTGAATGCATGCTTCCCCCTATGATGCGTGGATTGTAGGGGTAAGAGGTCGAAATGGAAAGGATCGATAAAGAAAACGAAAGCTAAAAGCCCAAAAGAGAAACGGCCTGCAAATACAGGCCGAATAAGAATCGAAATTTACACGATGAGATTAACGAACAGGCAGCTCGATATCTTTAAACATCTCTTCGATCTCTTCATTCGATTTCAAAGAAATAGCTTGCTCAACCACAGGGCGAGTTAAGTGCGGCGCAAAACGCTCCATAAAGTCGAACATGTAAGAACGCAGGAAGGTACCTTTTCTAAAACCAATACTGGTTGTGCTCGCACCAAATAAATGGCTCGCATCAATCGCAACCAAATCAGTATCTTGCTCGTGGTCAATCGCCATACTTGCGATTACACCAACACCAATACCCATACGAACATAGGTTTTGATTACGTCTGCATCGGTCGCGGTAAACACAACGCGCGGTGTTAACCCTACTTTGTTAAACGCGGTATCAAGCTCAGAACGACCAGTAAAACCAAACACGTAGGTCACTAGGGAATAAGCCGCAAGATCTTCGATCGTGATATTACGCTTCTGTGCCAGAGGGTGATCCTTGGTCACGACGATCGAACGGTTCCAGTGGTAACAAGGCAGCATAATCGCATCTTGGTAAAGATGCAGCGCTTCCGTTGCAATAGCAAAATTCGCAGTACCCTTAGCGACGGCTTCTGACATTTGGCTTGGCGTGCCTTGGTGCATGTGAAGCGATACTTTAGGGTAGCGCGCCGTGAAACCTTTAATCACATCAGGCAGTGCATAACGAGCTTGAGTATGAGTCGTTGAAATATTCAATGTACCCATCTCTGGATGAGTATGCTCACCCGCTACCGCTTTAATACTTTCAACGCGCGCCAAAATCTCTTGAGAGATACGAATGATATCCTCACCCGCTTGGGTAACCTGCGTTAAATGCTTGCCGCTACGCTCAAAAATCTGAATGCCTAGTTCGTCTTCAAGTAATCTAACTTGTTTACTAATGCCAGGCTGAGATGTGTACAAACTCTCTGCTGTAGCTGAAACATTTAGGTTATGGTTTACAACCTCAACAATGTACTTCAGTTGCTGTAACTTCATATCTAACCTCGTAATCCTTTACTCATTTCTGTGCTAACTTATTTGCAAAGAGAGCGTTATAGTCGCGTGTAATATAATTAATAGTTATAACGCTTCGAACACAAAAATGACAGGAAAATTGAGTTTTTCTAGCTTAACAAACAAAAACATCACTAACGCTTTGCAACCCAACCCTCATTCTCATACATTAGTTGGTAAGTTTTGATTGCCGATTTCGCTCAACAAGAGATAATCAGAAATTGCAATTTACGAGTGCCGATACACAATGGAATCGTGTATCCTCTCCAGTTAGCTATAGAAAATAATAAGCAGACTCAAATATATGAATATTGGTTTAATAATCGCCTTAGTAGCCGTTCTTTTGGTGTTAGTTTTAGGCTACAACATCATGCTTCAATATAAAGTTAAGGTAGAAACAGCGAAGAAACAGGAAGCTTCTCGTTATCTAACCATTATTGACGGTACAGAAGAACTGATTGGCAACGCTCATCACATGCCGTTTAGCCAAGATCTTCTTGTATGCTTAAACAATCGAATTCTTGATGCATTAGAAAACATGTATCAACTCGATCCAAAAAATAAGCAGCTTGCCCAACGCATTGAAAGTGTAAAACAACAAATCACTCAGCTAAAAGAGAACTACAAAGGTGGCGAGAGCACAGCTTTCCGCGTACCAAGTAGTGACAAGCAAGCGATCATGATGCTTAAGTTAGTTAAGCGCCTGCGTGATACAGTACGTAACGAACACAATAAAGGCCGTTTCGAGACTCAAGCTTATGTGGTTGAAAATGCTCGCCTAGAAACGATTCAAATTCGTATTAACATTGAAAATGTTATTAAACGTGCAAACGATTCGATTTCTCGCGGACAACCGGGAACAGCGATTCAGCTATTACGCAAAGGTATTGATGCTTTAGCGACTAAGAACGACTCGTACTCTAATCAAGCCAAAGAAAAGCTTCAACAGATGCTCAACGAGCTTGACCAGAAACGCCAAGACAAAAACGCTCAAGATTTGCAGCAGATGGAATCTAAAGAGCGAGAAGACGATATGGATGCCCTCTTCGGCCAGAAGAAGAAGTGGTAACAGTCTAATTCAACACTTAAAGGCCGCCTTATTTACATTAAAATAGGCGGCCTTTTTTGTAGCGGTTGAATTTCCTTTCTCTGTATAGGGAGATCTCTTGAGCTGTGATAAAATCCCCGCATTATCAACAAACTTTCCCTGACCATGTATCAAGAATTACTCGCTCCAATCCACTCTTTTCTTAAAGCCGAAACGCCAGATTCATGGATAGATGAAGCCAAAAAGCCTGAAAACCTTCACATCATTCTACGCGATCACATGCTGTGTGAACTTAAGGCGGCACAAAGTGCTTTGTTCCTTATTCGCAAGTACGCTGTCGATAAAGAAAGCGCGAAGCAACTAAATGAGTGGATTTTGCCATACGAACAATTTGCCTACCGTCGTATCGGAGACTTAGAGTCTCTGCGTGGTAAAAGCAACGTATCTAAGCAAATCACCGCAAAAGAAGGCTGTAACTACGGTGCAGACCTGATCGATAAGATGGTACTACTGATCAGAGAAGAGCTGCATCACTTCTACCAAGTAATGGAGTTGATGGAGAAAAAAGGTGTGACTTACCAGCCAATCGAGGCGGGTCGTTACGCTAAAGGCTTGATCAAGCAAGTTAAGACTTACGAGCCTGATGCTCTGGTTGATAAGCTTATCATCGGTGCGTTTATTGAAGCTCGCTCTTGTGAACGCTTCGCTAAATTGGCTCCTTTCTTGGAAGAAGACATGGAGAAGTTTTACGTGTCTCTGCTTCGCTCGGAAGCTCGCCACTACCAAGACTATCTTGAGCTAGCAGAGCAGATCGCAGGGAAAGATATTTCAGAGCGTATTGCGCATTTTGCTCAAGTAGAAGCTGATCTTATCACTTCAGATGACAGCGACTTCAAATTCCATAGTGGTGCTCCAGTTTAGGCTCCACACTGAGCACTCAGTCCAGTTTAGACTAATCCAGACAAAAAAATTAAGGCCAGCAATTTGCTGGCCTTCTTTATTTGTATCTCAATCTAAATATAGATTTAAGCAAGCGTACCGTTGATCTCTGCAAGCACAGCAGCAGGGTCAATCGCTTGCGTAATCGGACGGCCGATAACAAGGTAGTCTGAACCGGATTCAATCGCTTTAGAAGGCGTCATGATACGCTTCTGGTCACCCACGTCAGCGCCAACAGGACGAATACCTGGAGTAACTAGCTTGAACTCCTGACCAAGTGCACCTTTAAGCAAAGAAGCCTCTTGTGCAGAACATACAACACCGTCTAAACCTGAGTTTTTCGTCAGAGAAGCCAAGCGCATCACTTGTTGTTGTGGCTCAAGATCCAGACCGATACCCGCTAAATCAGATTGCTCCATACTGGTGAGTACCGTTACACCGATTAACAGTGGACGGTCTTTGCCGTAAGGTTCTAAGATTTCGCGAGAAGCCGTCATCATACGCTCACCGCCACTTGCGTGTACGTTCACCATCCAAACACCCAGTTCTGCAGCAGCACGAACTGCTTTTGAACATGTGTTCGGGATGTCGTGGAATTTAAGGTCCAAAAATACTGAGAAACCACGCTTATGTAATTCACGAACAAATTCAGGGCCAAACAGGGTAAACATCTCTTTGCCCACTTTTAGGCGGCAAGATGCTGGGTCAATACGATCGACAAAGGCTAACGCATCCGCTTGATTATCATAATCCAAGGCTACAATGATTTTTTGGTCGTTCATTTCATCTCCTAACGCAGTTAACTTTCTAAAAATTTCTAATCACCTAAGCAGGTGATAAATAACAGTCATAAAAATGCAGCCCGAAAGCTGCAATTAATAATTTGGTCTTAAAGTGACCACAAATCTATTCACCATCAAGCCCACGAATAGGCTTGATCGTCCCCCACCCTTTACATGAAGGGCAGTGCCAATACATTGAATGTGTTGAGAAACCACACTGACGACAACGATAATGGGGCTTAACCTTAAGCTGTTCACCAACCATAGATTGAAGCGTGGTTAAGCTGTCTTTTGCTCGGCCTTCTTCTGCTTCCGCTAGGTGGTAATCGATTAATCGATAAAAACCTTTCATGGTTGGGTTTTTAACAAGCTGCTTTGTCAGTAGCTCTTGAGCTGAACCTACATCTTCATGGTGAGCAACCAATTGCGCCAGCATCAGTTCGGCAGATACACCGGCTTTCTTCTGAATACACGCTTTGAGGAACTCGACCAATTGAGCTTCTTGTCCAAGCTTGTGGTAACACTCAGCAAGGGTTGGCAACACCTCACTGATAAAATCGATATCTTGTTCAAGTACCGATTCAAGACAATCAATTGTCTTTTGGTAATCTTCGTTCGCTAAGTGAAACTTCCCTAGCGCGATACTTGCACGAACACATTTAGGGTCTTCAGAAAGCGCCTTCTTAAAATGCTGAAGCGCTTTAGAACGATTACCGTCGGCTTGTTCTTGCATCGCAAGCTCACACCAGAAATGCGCAACGGTCGCACGCATCTTCATTTTTTTCTTGCCGAGCTTAACTAAGATATTTCCGTAATGGATAGCCTTGTTCCACTCACGGGTCTGCTGATAAATAGCCACCAACTGCTGTAAAGCGCCCTCTTTATGGTCAGGCTCTTCTACAAGCTGTTCAAAGATTTTTTCGGCGCGATCAAGGAAACCAGAGACCATATAGTCTTTGGCTAATTGTTGCAGTGCGAGGTTTTTCTGATCGAGGGTAAGCCCCGAACGAGAGATGAGATTTTGGTGAATACGAATAGCGCGGTCGACTTCGCCTCTTGAGCGGAACAAGTTGCCCAAAGCCAAGTGAGTATCGATGGTTTCATTGTCTACTTGAAGCAGCTCAATGAAGTGATCAACCGCTTTGTCAGATTGATCTGACAGTAATAGGTTCAAACCCGTCACGTATTGACGGGAGATCTGGTGTGATTGCTTTTGTTTTTCTTGCTGAGCATTACGATTACCCATATACCAGCCATAAGCGGCTGCGATGGGCAAAAGTAAGAACAGTAACTCTAACATCAAATATAGCCTTTAAGCTTTAGTATCAGCAGCGACCTGCTTTGATTGCTTATTGAGTTGCTTCTTCAAGCGATGAATTTTCAGCTGAGACCGCATGTGCATATTACCAAAGACTAACCAAGCAAGGGCGAAGCCTGAAACGAATACAACACCCAATAAACTTGAGAGGTGGAAGTCACCTTGCGCTAGCAGATAGTTGAAATTCACAGTTGTTTGGTTTTGAGAGCCTAAAGCCAGTGCAATTAGGAAAAGTGCGATAACGGCGACTATTTTTATAATTTTCATAGTTCATCACTCATTGGTTGGTTAGCTGTACGATTATGCAGGAAAATTACTAATCAGACCACCATATTATGGTCATAAAAAAGCGGCATACATTATAGTATGCCGCTTTTCTTAATTCCGATAAGTAGGCTACATTCCTGAGTTTACTCGTTCACGCAGCTCTTTACCTGGTTTGAAGTGAGGAACGTATTTACCTTCTAACTCTACCTTGTCACCAGTCTTTGGGTTACGTCCAACACGAGGCTCACGATAATGCAGAGAAAAGCTGCCAAAACCGCGAATTTCGATTCGATCACCACTTTCTAGTGTTGAAGCCATATGCTCTAAAATGTCTTTTACAGCGTCTTCAATTTCTTTTGCAGAAAGATGCGTTTGCTCAGCGCATAGTCTTTCAATCAATTCAGACTTAGTCATAGTTACCCTCGTTGGTTTTCTTTTTAGAAATTATAGACCTATCGGAAAAATAAGCAAAAAAAAAGGAGCCTTACGGCTCCTTTCTTGGCTAGATAGCTATAATTCTCTTAATGAGAAGCTATTATTCGCCTTTAGCAGCTTTGAATGCGTCTGCCATTGCGTTACCGAACGCGCCTTCTTCAGACTTGTTCAGTGAAGCCATTGCTTCTTGCTCATCAGCTTCATCTTTAGCTTTGATAGATAGGTTGATTACGCGGTTCTTACGGTCTACACCAGTGAACTTCGCTTCAACGCTGTCGCCAACGCTTAGGATTAGAGATGCATCTTCGATACGGTCGCGAGAAACTTCAGAAGCGCGGATGTAACCTTCAACGCCTTCGATTAGCTCGATAGTAGCGCCTTTCGCGTCAACTGCAGTAACAGTACCGTTTACAAGAACACCTTTCTTGTTGTCAGCAACGTATGCGTTGAACGGGTCGTTTTCCATTTGCTTAACGCCAAGAGAAATACGCTCACGCTCTGCATCTACTGCTAGAACAACAGCAGAGATTTCGTCGCCTTTCTTGTATTCACGTACAGCTTCTTCGCCGGCAGCGTTCCAAGAAATGTCAGATAGGTGTACAAGACCGTCGATACCGCCTTCTAGACCGATGAAGATACCAAAGTCAGTGATAGACTTGATCTTACCAGTAACTTTGTCGCCCTTAGCTTGCATTTCTGCAAATGACTGCCATGGGTTAGCTTTACACTGTTTCAGACCTAGAGAGATACGACGACGTTCTTCGTCGATATCAAGAACCATAACCTCAACTTCGTCGCCAACATTAACAACTTTAGAAGGGTGGATGTTCTTGTTAGTCCAATCCATTTCAGAAACGTGTACTAGACCTTCAACGCCTTCTTCGATTTCAACGAAGCAGCCGTAGTCAGTTAGGTTTGTAACACGACCAGAAAGCTTGTGACCTTCTGGGTAACGCTTAGCGATTGCTACCCATGGATCTTCGCCTAGTTGCTTAAGACCTAGTGAAACACGAGTGCGCTCACGATCGAACTTAAGAACTTTAACTAGGATTTCGTCACCAACGTTAACGATCTCTGATGGGTGCTTAACGCGCTTCCAAGCCATATCTGTGATATGTAGAAGACCGTCAACACCGCCAAGGTCAACGAATGCACCGTAGTCAGTAAGGTTCTTAACGATACCTTTAACTTCAGTACCTTCTTGTAGAGTTTCAAGAAGTTCGTCACGCTCAACACTGTTTTCAGATTCGATAACAGCACGACGAGAAACAACAACGTTGTTACGCTTCTGGTCTAGCTTGATTACTTTGAACTCTAGCTCTTTGTTTTCTAGGTGAGCAGTGTCACGGATAGGACGTACGTCTACTAGAGAACCTGGAAGGAAAGCACGGATACCGTTAAGTTCAACAGTGAAACCGCCTTTAACTTTACCGTTGATGATACCAACAACAGTTTCAGCTTCTTCACAAGCTTTCTCAAGTACGATCCAAGCTTCGTGACGCTTAGCTTTCTCACGAGAAAGTTGAGTTTCACCGAAACCATCTTCAACAGCGTCTAGAGCTACGTCTACTTCAGCACCAACTTCAACTTCAAGTTCGCCAGCAGCGTTCTTGAATTGTTCAGCAGGGATAGCAGATTCAGACTTAAGACCAGCGTCTACAAGAACGAAACCGTTCTCGATAGCTACTACAGTACCTTTAACGATGCTGCCTTGTTGGAATTCAGTTTCAGATAGAAACTCTTCAAAGAGTTGAGCAAAAGATTCAGTCATTATTTAATCTTCAATAATTAAACGTCCATGGGTATCCTACCGCATGGGGTTGATAAATTCGCCGGTCATCATCCTTGCGACCAACGTTCGTACTAGCTCGGCGAAATTACCCAGCCAGTTTCGATTCAATATAGTGTAGTGCTTTTTCTACTACCTGCTCAATATTCATTGAGGTGGAATCAAGCACTAGAGCATCCTCTGCAGGGCGAAGTGGCGCCACTGGGCGATTACGATCTCGGTCGTCTCGCTCTTGGATCTCGCTCAAAAGGTCGTCAAATTTAACATCTAACCCCTTCTGTTGCAACTGTTTAAGGCGGCGACTCGCACGCTCTTCAGCACTTGCATCTAAAAATATTTTCGCTTCAGCTTCAGGAAACACAACCGTTCCCATGTCACGACCATCTGCAACCAAACCAGGTGCCGCGCTGAATGCACGTTGACGACGAAGCAGTGCTTCGCGAACGCGAGGTAAAGCAGCAACTTTTGAAGCCGCCATGCCAGTCTCTTCTTTACGAAGTTCACCAGACACATCTTCACCTTCTAGGATAACCTTAACTAAGTCGCCTTCAGCAATAAACTGCACGTCTAAGTGAGTAGCAAGCGGTACTAAAGCATCCTCAGATTCAGTATCCACACCATGGTGAATTGCCGCTAAAGCCAATACGCGATAGATCGCGCCTGAGTCTAGAAGATGAAAGCCTAGCTTATCTGCTAGCAACATACACAGGGTACCTTTACCTGCACCACTTGGTCCATCAACCGTAATCACTGGGCTTTGAGAAGGCATCTTTTACTCCACGTTTTGTCGTAAGTTTTATTCTGTATTAGCGATTCGCCACTACTTTATAGGCCGCATATTATAGAGAAAAATTGGAACTCGAGCGAGGTAAATCTCAGATAATTCCGTGTTGATGATGCATAAACCAATGCAACTATCCCAATATCCGTTTGCTTAGGTCAATAAGACACGCACGCGCTTTTCGATAGCGCACTTTTCGATAGATAGAAAAAAGCCTCGCAATAGGCAAGGCTCATCATTTTTTATTTTGTAGAGCAAACAAGAACTCGCTCAACGAAGCTTAGCCAATAATAGCTCGAACCGCTTCTAGGTCTTCAGGCGTATCAACACCAGCAGCCGGCGCTTCCACCGCAACGTCTACGTGGATTTTTTCACCGTACCAAAGTACTCGTAATTGCTCTAGGCACTCAATACGCTCAAGAGTACTTGGTTCCCAATTGATGTAGGTATTGATAAAACCCGCTCGGTAAGCATAGATACCAATATGACGAAGCAAAGGAGATTCCGCTGCAGTACCGTTGTTCGCGTAAGCATCGCGATCCCAAGGGATGGTTGCTCGGCTAAAATACAAGGCGTAACCGTCTTTATCGGTTACAACTTTAACGGCATTAGGGTTAAACACCTCATCAGCATGAGTGATTTCCACACCTAACGTTGCCATTGGAGCTGTACTGTTCGCAAGATTGTTGGCAACCTGATTAATGATCGCAGGTGGGATAAGTGGCTCATCACCTTGAACATTCACGATAATATGATCATCAGGAATCTTCATAACTTCAATCACTTCAGCTAGGCGTTCAGTGCCCGATTCGTGATTCGGTGATGTCATACAAACGGTCGCGCCAAATGCTTTAGCCGCTTTTTCAACTCGAGCGTCGTCGGTAGCGATAATAACGTTATCGGCACCCGCTTTCATTGACTGTTCGTATACCCATTGAATCATCGGCTTTCCACCGATGTCAGCAAGTGGCTTCCCCGGTAAACGGCTCGATTGGTATCTTGCAGGTATAACAACCGTATAAGACATTACTTGCCCTCATCCATAGAAACGGTGCGAGCTTCAGGTTCTAAAAGAACAGGAATACCCTCTTTAATTGGGTAAGCAAGGCGATCAATTTTACAAACAAGCTCTTGCTTATCCTTGTCAAAAGTTAGTTTACCTTTACATACAGGGCAAGCAACGATCTCAAGTAGACGGTGATCCATAGTATTCCATAACCTCTTTTATTCTTTTTAAAATTTGCTGTTGCGAATCTTCATCGAACTGCGCAGAAACTGGAAGATACCACCAGTTATCTTGAGCATATTCTTCGCATTTTACAGCGTCTTTTTCTGTCATAATCAGATTCATACCTTTCTTAGTTAAGGCATGAAGTTCATCTTTATCAAAATCTTGATGGTCGGCGAAACTCTGTGTGAATACCACATCACCATCAAGATCTTCCAATGTTTTAAAAAAGCGCGGTGGGTGGCCAATACCAGCAAAAGCCACCAGCTTCTGTAATTCTGCCACAGACCTTTTCTGACCAGTCTTTAGGTTAACCGCTTGGCTTGGAAGCAAAGACATCGAGAACTCTCTCCCGTGCGCTTTACCTCCATTGTTCACCAAAAAGTCGACGTCATCTAAACGAGATACAGGCTCTCGTAATGGACCTAAAGGAATCAAGCTCTCGCTACCAAAGCGTCTTGCGCCGTCGATAACTGCAAATTCAATATCGCGTTCAAGCGCGTAATGCTGAAGGCCATCATCAGTGATAATCACGTCGACACCTTTGCTCAGCAATGCTTTTACCGCGTTAGCGCGCACCGGATCGACCGCAACAAGTGCTCCTGTTCGCTTACGGATCAAACGAGGTTCATCACCAGAGTGTTCTGCTGGTGTGTTTTCATCCAACACTAGTGGATAGCTTGGTGCTTTTGCACCGTAACCACGAGACACAACTCCAGGTTTAAAGCCGTGAGCCTGAAGCATCTCAACTAACCAAATCACAACCGGTGTTTTACCATTTCCACCAGCAGTAATATTGCCCACAACAATAACAGGTAAAGGCGGGCGGTAGGTCTCTTTCTTCCCTGAGCGGTAAGCATCACGACGTTTACCACTGATCAATTTGAACAGCAGACTCAGTGGCCACAATAGCGGCCAGAGAAGATATTTCAACGGGTGATTGTTAAACCAAATCTTTTCGATCACAACAAGACCTAATCTTATCCGCTGAACTGAATTCGGTGTAATTGTGCATAAGCACCATCATGCGCGATTAACTCAGCATGTGCGCCCCTTTCTACAATATGACCATCATCGACTACTAGAATCTCATCGGCTTGCTCGATGGTAGAGAGTCGGTGGGCGATAACTAATACTGTTTTGTCTTTCTGCAGCTCTTCTAATGCGGATTGAATCGCTCTCTCTGACTCTGTATCCAGTGCAGACGTTGCCTCATCAAGAATCAAAACCGGTGCATCTCTCAATAGAGCTCGTGCAATCGCAATACGCTGTCTTTGCCCACCAGATAGACTCGCGCCATTTTCGCCCACAACCGTATCAATGCCATTTTCCATGCCATCGATAAACTCACTTGCATGAGCAAGCTTAGCCGCGTGTTCGATCTGTTCACGTGAATACTGTTCTTCTGCTGCGTAAGCGATATTGTTAGCCACCGTATCGTTAAACAAGTGAACATTTTGAGAAACGAGAGCAAAGTGCTCACGCAGATTTCTCAATTCGTAATCACGAATGTCGTGGCCATCAAGCTCAATTGAACCAGAGTCTACGTCATAAAAACGAGTAAATAGGTTGGCAATGGTACTCTTACCCGAACCCGATCGCCCAACAAGCGCAACCGTTTTACCTTTCGGTATATTAAAGCTGACCTTATCAAGTGCTGGTTTCTCTGCACCGTCATAAGTAAACGTGACATCTTTTACTGCAACTTCACCCGTTACAGTTTCAGGTTTCAACGTTCCTTTGTTTTGCTCGGTATCTAGATCCATCAAGCCAAATAGAGTCGTACTTGCAGCCATACCACGTTGGAATTCAGACGTTACGTTAGTTAACGCCTTTAGCGGACGTAATAGACCAAACATTGCAGAGAAGACAACGGTAAACGTACCAGGAGTAAGCTCGGCTTTAATAGAATCGACACTAGCAAGGAATAGAACAACCACAATCGCAACGGATGCGATCATTTGAATAATCGGGTTAGCAGCCGCTTGAGCAGTGATTAGCTTCATGCTTTGTTGGCGCATTTGGTTACTAACTTTATCAAAGCGGTGTTTTTCTAGATCTTGACCACCGTAAGTTAGAACCACTTTATGCCCTTTCAGCATTTGTTCAGCTGAAGAAGCAACGTGGCCCATACTGGTCTGCATATTTTTAGAGATCTTTCTGAATCGCTTAGAAACTATGGTAATAGCCCAAGCGACAACGGGTGCGACAGCAAATAGAACTAAAGACAACTGCCAGCTATTCCAGAACATCAGCGTCAACAAGCCAATAATACTTGCACCTTCACGGACAATACTGACTAACGCTTTACTGGTTGCCGCAGACACTTGCTCTGAATCGTAAGTAATTCGAGATAGCAATGCGCCTGTCTGTTCTTTATCGAAGAAAGAAACAGGCATATGCATGAAATGACTGAATATTTTGCGACGAATTTCCATCACCACATTGCCAGAGACCCAGCTCAAACAATAGGTTGAAACAAAGCCACTGACACCACGAATAAACATCATGGCAAAGATAATAATAGGGAGCGTGCGTAAAAAGTCAGATTCAGCATTACCAAAGCCTTCATCAAGTAACGGCTTTAGTAAGGAAATCATATAGGTATCAGAAACGGCATTTATAATAAGCGCAATTACCGCAACACCTAGGCCGGCCTTATATAGTCGAATATAAGTCCAAAGTCTTTTAAATGTGACCCAGGTAGTTTCATCTGTTTGTGTTGACATAGAATCGCTTAATTTTCTCACAATAATCTATCTATTCTACTCCCTTACGGAGCATCTGCCTATACCACTGCCCGCCTTGTTGTTCTCTAATCGCATGATATTGCCAACCTTCTTTGCTAAGAGTGATGGTTATTTGTCCGCTTTCACCTGTATCTAGCCAAGTACTCCCCGCTTCCTGATAACGTTCAATAACAGACTCACTCGGCATTCCCCACTGGTTGCCTTTGGCAAGAGAAGCTATCGCCAGCTGAGGAGACACAGCCTCAATAAACGGCTTAATCGATGACGAATCGCTGCCATGATGCGGAACCAACATAACATCACTCCTTAGCTGTTCTCCTTCACGAGCAAGTAACCACTCACTTACCAGTTCAATATCACCAGTGAGCAACATTGAGAAATCAGCACTATGATCTGAGATCTTGACCACACACGAATGTGGGTTATACGCCCTCTTTACTTGCTTAGGCGGCCACAACACCTCAAAAACAACATCTTGCCAGTTCCAAACCTCTCCAATAGTACATGTTTGAATATTAGACGGGGCTTGAGTGATAGATTGGCGTTCTTGAATAAAGTTCTGACTGGTTCGTATCCACTTTGGCGTATAGTTCTCAAGTAACGCCGGATAACCACCAGCATGGTCAGAATCGAAATGACTCACAATCACACCTTCTAATTCATAAATCCCTCTCTGGTTTAAAGTAGGAACCAACAAGGACTCAACGACCGAGCCTCCTGGCCACGCATTACCAAGATCATAAACAACAATCTGATTGTTCTTTTCCAAGACCAAGGACAACCCATGCCCAACATCCAAGACATCAATAGTAAGCTTGTCTTGCTGGGGTTTGCTGAACTCCCACCACAGCACGAACATTACAGTTACCAATATCGATAATATTCGCTTGAAATACCGACTGACAAAGCTCAAAAACAAGATAAAGAATACTGATAATGTAATCGTCTGATTATCGACTTGGATCCAAAATCGCTCAGAGAAAGGAAGACTAAATACGAGAGGCTCAAGCGACAAGTCAACCAACTTCCACAGCTGGCTAACCAAACCATTGCCTAGCGCTATTATACCAACCACGCCAGACACTGACTCCGATATTAAGCTTAAAAACATCGCCAGAAACAGTAATGGAATCGTCACTATCGACACCCAAGGCATCAGCAGCAGGTTATAGAAAACAGAGACCAGACTCACCCCTTGGAAAAACAACATCGAAAAAGGAGCAATTAATAACGTCAACATGAACTGTATCTTGATGAGCGTGAACACTCGGCCGATAAAGGTGGGGCTTGAAGAAGATGAGTTGTTGTTCAAAGCAATGTAGAGCACCGCGCCCAATGCACCAAAGGACAACCAGAAACTGCTCGACAAGGCTGAAAACGGCCAAATCAGTAGAACCATGCATAGACTTAAAGCAACATACCGAAGCAAACTGATATTTTGCCCACGCCACAAAAAATAACTCGCGATGAAGCACATCACCAAAGCCCTCAAAGTTGGCAGCGTGAATCCAGCAAACCAGCTATAAAAATACGCCAAGCCGAGCCCGAATATTGTAGGTAACCAAAGAAATGAAGGGGAAAGTAACCTGAATATTTTGCCAATTTGATAGCCGATACCAAAGGCAATCCCGATGTGCAGCCCCGAGATAGCCATCAAGTGAATCAAGCCACTGCTTTTAAGCATATCCCACCGCTGAAGCGGAATAAGGTCTCGATATCCAAAACTCAAAGCGATAATGAGGTCTTGATTTACCAGCAGACTTAACCTTTCAAGGCTGGTTTCAAACCATCGTGAGCGTAAGTTGGTGTTAGAGTGAATTCGGTATTTGGTTTCTGCTCTGTAAGTTGCATTGGCAACCACGCCAGCACTAAACAAGTACTTTTCGAGGTCAAATCCGGCTTCGTTGAGTTTGCCCCATACCGGCTTTATCGACGTTGATAAATAAACATTATCTCCAAGTGTTAACTTAAAAGGAGTAAACAAACGCAACTTTATCAATTGGGGAAAGATTAATTTTTCGCCGCCAATTGATCTGGCTACTATTACGCTTTCAAAACCGTGGCTATTTTCACTAAAAAGGCTAACAACCGACGCATTTATGGTAGTATTCTGCCCTGATTGGAATAAGCGACTCGTTTGTATTTCAATCGCATTCCCTAGGCAGATAACCAGTATCAATGCTGTTACTGGACCTCTTGCACTCCGGAAAACGCTATACTTTGTTGATGCTAGCAGTAACAACAGCATCAATGGTGCCCAAACCCAATGTGGCATCACAGGCCAGAAGCTGGCAGACACAACTGTCGCAGCAAATGAAATCAAGAACCAAGTGTTAAACAAGAGAGTAGCTTCCTCCTATGCCAAGAAAGTTTATCAAACGATTTATGCCTGACCATGATCTAATCAAGCGTCAGAAAGCATTGAAAGTTTTTGGCAATGTTTTGTACAACCCCAACTTATGGTGCCTTAATCGTCGCTCTGCGGCTGGCGCGTTTGCTGTTGGGTTATTCATGGCGTTTGTCCCTCTACCAAGTCAGATGATTATGTCTGCAGGCCTTGCTGTCGCATGTGGCGTTAATCTGCCTTTAGCTGTCGCACTTGTTTGGATCAGTAACCCGGTTACCATGCCTGTTCTCTTCTACTTTGCTTATAAAGTCGGGGCGTTTGTTATGCATGTGCCACCTCAAGCCTTCCATTTCGAATTGTCTTGGGACTTCATCTTGGCGCAAATGAGTACTATTGGGCCTCCGTTCTTATTGGGTTGTCTGATTTGTGGCGTGGTTTCAGCAATGATTGGCTACTTTGGTATTCGCGGTTTATGGCGTTACTCAGTAGTAAGAAGTTGGAAGAAGCGACAAGCAAGGCATTGAACGCCATTCCTTGTTATTCAATCTAACCTTGTCTGTGCTTCACTTAAAACGCACACAAGTTAAAATCGGATGAGCCACTTACCTCTGCAAGATTGGCATGTAACGAAAGTCGTAAAGAACACGAATTGAATTCAATAAAAAAGGATCCCACTGGGATCCTTTTTTGTATCGACTGAAAAACTGACTGCTTGCTATTTAGAACTCAGCACAGAGGCTGGGTTTAACTTCGCTGCTCGTGATGCTGGGTACGATGTCGCTAGTAGGCTCAGCACAATCGCAGTGCCGGAAACCACAACAACATCCGTCATATCAAGTTGTGATGGCAAGAAGTCGACAAAATAGATATCACCGGACAAGAACTGGTGATCGACCAACTTTTCAAGCCCTTTGATAAGGGTCGTGAGATTAAGCGCCACCAACACACCTATCGCGCTCCCGACTAAACTGCCTAACACACCTGAGAATACGCCCTGCCAAACAAATATGCGCTTAACAAGACCATCTGATGCACCCATGGTTCTTAAAATCGCGATCTCTGATGCTCTGTCTTTTACAGCCATCATTAAGGTCGAGACTATGTTGAAACAAGCCACACCAATAACCAGTACCATCACCAGATACATGATGGTACGAACGAGTTGAATATCTCGATACAAGAAGCCAAACTTCTGCTGCCAGCTACGCAGATATACATAAACATCAAGCTGATTGCCCACTTCACGCACAATAGAGTTCGCGTTCAGCACATCGGTCACTTTTAAAGAGACTCCAGTTACCGCCTCACCTAAGTTGGCGTAGACCTGAGCATCACCAATCGGGATCAGAGCCAAGCTGTGATCTATCTGACCATTAAGTGTTAGCAATCCGACCACTTTCACGCGAACACGCTTTGGCGCTTGAACCTTCACAGAACCGTTTACCGTTGGAATCATCAAAGTCAGATAATCACCGACTTTCGCACCCAACACATTCGCTACGCCAGAACCCAAAATGATCTGTTGTTGCCCTGCCTTAAACTCGCTCCAAGCTTGCTTATCGATAAAACTCGATAGGCTTGATACCTGTTGTTCTAGCTGCGGATCAACGCCACGAACTTCAATTGCTTTGAGTTCTTTGCCCTTTTCAGCAAGCGCTGTAATTTTTACATAAGGCGCAGCAGCAACGACTTTATCGTGCTTAACCGACTCCTCAATCACGTGCTCCCAACGAGTCACAGGCTCATTCACGCCTTCAAACTCACCATGAGGAATGACAGAAAGTACTCGTGATTGAAGCTCTCGCTCAAAGCCATTCATCGCAGATAAGCCAATAATGATCACCGCAACACCAACAGCGATACCAATCGTCGAAGACAAGGAGATGAACGACACCATCTTGTCTCGTTGTTTCGCACGGCTAAATCGGCCGCCTATCAATAGAGATAAAGAAGAAAACACTTAGCTCTCCTCTTTTTCTACGTTGACCAGTAAACCATCTTGCATGTGAAGTTGGCGATCCATCTTACCGGCAAGTTCACCATCGTGAGTCACGACCAAAAAGGCAGTATCGTACTCGCGATTCAGTTCACGCATTAAGTCGTAAATAGACAGTGCGGTGTTATGGTCTAGGTTACCGGTTGGTTCATCCGCCAAGACTAACGCAGGCTTATTCACCAATGCACGAGCAATCGCCACACGTTGTCTCTCACCACCAGAAAGCTCTGAAGGTCGGTGATCAACACGATGACTCAATCCAACTTTATCCAACAGGCGTTGCGCTTCTTGTTTTGCTTTCGCTGGCTTTTCACCACCAATCAGCAACGGCATTGCTACGTTTTCTAACGCTGAAAAGTCAGATAGAAGATGATGGAACTGATAGACAAAGCCAAGATGTTGGTTGCGCAGCTTCGCCTGCTTATTGGAGCTCAGAGATGCTAAGTCCTGACCAAGAAAACTCACACTGCCCGCAGAAGCATCGTCTAATGCGCCTAAGATATGCAGTAAGGTACTTTTGCCCGAGCCAGAGGTACCTATGATTGCTACTAGCTCACCCTTTTCGATTTCAAAGCTGACTCCCTTGAGCACCTCAGTATCTAACGAGCCTTCACGGTACGTTTTACGGATATCATTACATTGAAGAAAATTACTCATAACGAAGGGCCTCAGCAGGTTTCACAGACGATGCACGATAAGATGGGAATACAGTGGCAATCAGGCTAAGTGCAATAGCCAAAACCACAACAACAGCGATTTGAATCGGGTTAATCAGAATTGGTAGCTGGCCACCAAATGAGAATAGAGCAACGCCCATCGCCTCTAAAATAGTATTAAGGTTCATAGCTAGGGCAACACCTAACACACCACCAGAGAGCGCACCAATCACGCCACTACTTGCGCCTTGAACCATGAAGATCCCCATGACTTGACCATCAGTCATGCCTTGGGTCTTAAGAATCGCGACTTCAGACTGCTTCTCCATCACTACCATGATAAGTGCCGAAATAATATTGAAAGCAGCAACACCGATGATAAGCCCAAGCATTAAGCCCATCATGTTTTTTTCCATACGAACGGCTTGGAATAGCTCGCCACGTTGGTCTCGCCAATCGCTCCACAACCAACCCTCCGGTAATGGCTGAGTCGATAACTCTGCAACTTCAAACGGGTCTTCAAAAAACAGTCTCCAACCGGAAATGGTGTCTGATTTATAACGCATCAAACGCCCTGCATCTTGGATGTCTGTCACCATCAGTTGAGCGTCGATATCAGAACCTGTGTTGAAAATACCGGCAACGGTGAAATTTCGCTGGCTTGGAATACGACCTAATGGGGTGTATTGACTCGCACTGGTCACCATCAGGCGAACTTTGTCACCCATAGACACCTTCAAGTTTCTCGCCAAAGTATGACCAAGGAACAACTGATATTGACCCGCTTTAAGTGAAGATAATCTGCCCGCAATCAAGTGGTTCTGAAGAGGGTCATCTGAATTTGGTTCAATACCGATTAATAGCCCCGCAGATAACTGAGCCGGACTCTGAATCACAGCTTCACTGCGCACAATCGGTTCAACATGACCATTAAGCGAAATTTGCTCTGCAAAATTAGGCGCTTGGGCAGAAAGAGAGGTGGTGCCACCTTGCTCATAAACCACTGCTTGAGGAAGAACACCAAGAATTCGGTCTTTTAACTGCGCTTCGAATCCATTCATTACCGATAAAACAGTAACCAAAGACAGCACACCAATGGTGATACCTGCCGTCGACATATAAGAAACAAAACGGCTAAAGCGATCACCTGAACGGCCTTTCAAATAGCGTAGGCCAACAAACAACGAAATAGGATGAAACATACTTTGAACCATCTAAAGGGGATGCGGGTTAATGTAACGGGTATTGCTGTTACTGTGTAGGGGTTAATTGAAAATATAGAGTGAATTAACTCAATTAGTTAGGCTTGAAAAACAGAACCTTGTCAAATTGCCAAATTTCAAACAACTATTTGAGACTTTCAATTAACTGACCTTGATTACTGCGGCCACATAGCGATAATCAATAGATCACTTCAAGGAACTAACGCATGACAGAACAAGAGTTTTTCACCGTTCACCATAGCCTTACCGCTAATATTGAACCAATGGACAGCGGCTTCACTTTACCTTCTCAAATTCAATTCGAATCTGAGATCCCAGCACCATTTGTGGTGGCAAGTGAATTTAGCCAATTGGATCTGTTAGCTGACAGTGCGCGTGCTGAACTGAAAAACAGCGACTTGAAGAATGTCACCAGTTTATTGGATGCACAAAACTCAAAATTAAACCTCTTGTTGAGCTTTATGTTATCGCAGCAAGATGATGAGAAATTTCGCACTCACACCTATTCATTTGGTGCGAGTCAGTTTTCCTGCTTTTCAAAAGCAGACATCGAACCGGGTCGCTTAGTAAAAGCCAAACTTTTTCTAGAGCACCCAGCAGCAGCAATTTATTGCTACGCAGAAGTCTTTGCTAGCGAGGCGAAAGACTCAGGTTTCGAAATCAAATTTAAATACGCTCATCTTCGCGATACCGACCAAGACCTGCTCATTAAAGCGGCACTTCATCAACAACAGAAACTCTTGCGTCAACGCTCTCTAGACCGAGATAACAAGTAAATTAACATGACCAAAAAATCCATATTTACACTACCTAAACTTAAAGGTGCCGGTGACAAAAAGCACATCGGTAACCTAGTCGGTTCGTCTCTCGCTCTTGCCAAACTCGCAGAGCAACACAACAGCCATACCGTCTTGGCTGTACCCGACCCACAAGTGGCGCTTAAGCTTCAATCTGAAATTGAACAATTTACGGCACATGAAGTCGCATTATTCCCTGATTGGGAAACACTGCCATACGATAGTTTCTCGCCTCACCAAGAGATCATCTCAGATCGTATCGCTCGCCTTTATGCCCTACCAACGCTAAAAGATGGCATCACGATCGTACCAATCAGCACGCTACTTCAGCGTCAATCACCGCGTGACTTTTTGCTACAACACACTCTAATGGTGAAAACAGGCGATCTCTACTCTTTAGAAAAACTGCGCCTGCAGCTTGAAAAGTCTGGCTATCGTTACGTTGATCAAGTGTTTGGCCCAGGTGAATACGCTAGCCGTGGTTCTATTCTCGATCTGTTCCCAATGGGCAGTAAAGACCCGTATCGAATCGATTTTTTCGACGACGAAATCGACACTATTCGTACTTTCGATCCTGAAAACCAGCGTTCTATCGAAGACATCTCTGAGATCCGCCTGCTGCCTGCTCACGAATTCCCGACCTCGGAAACGGCGATTGAAGATTTCCGTATTCGTTGGCGCCAACAGTTTGATGCGCGCCGCGAACCAGAATCGGTTTATATGCAGGTTTCTAAGGGTACGTGGCCTGCTGGTATCGAGTACTGGCAACCGCTGTTCTTTGATCACACTGAAACCTTGTTTGATTACGTTGCCGATGAAGCGCAACTGCTGATTCTAGGTGATGTCGAGACTGCAGTAGATTCATTCCTAACGGACGTTGCTCATCGATACGAACAGCGCGGTGTTGACCCATTACGACCACTGCTCACACCTGAACAACTGTGGCTAAAGAAAGACGAACTGTTCGCACACTTCAAGCAGAAGCCACAAGTCAATCTGAGCTTAGATTCAATTGAAGAGAAAGCTGGACGTACCAACCTTCCGGTTGTGTCTCTTCCTGATCTCAGCGTTCAGCATCAGAATAAAGAGCCACTCGCAAACCTAAGAAAGTTCACTGAAGCCTTCGAAGGAAAAGTGGTCTTTTCAGTTGAGTCTGAAGGCCGCCGTGAAGCTCTGAGTGAATTACTTCGAGGCATTAAAGTTCGTCCAAGCGAAGTTGAAAACCTCGATGCGGCGATTAAAGGTAAAGATAAGTTCAGCCTGATCCTAGGGTCAGCGGAACATGGCTTTATCCACGAAGAGCAAAACATCGCCCTTATCTGTGAAAGCGACCTGTTGGGTGATCGCGTTGTTCAGCGCCGTAAGAAAGACAAGAAAAGCGTTAACAGCGATACTGTCATTCGTCACTTAGCCGAACTTAAACCGGGTCAACCTGTTGTGCACATTGACCACGGTATTGGTCGCTACATCGGCTTGCAAACACTCGAAGCCGGCGGCATGAAAACCGAATATGTAACGCTTGAGTATCAAAACGATGCCAAGCTCTACGTGCCAGTTGCTTCTTTGAACTTAATCGGGCGTTACTCGGGTGGCGCTGAAGACTCAGCACCTCTACATAAACTCGGTGGCGAAGCGTGGCAAAAAGCTCGTAAACGCGCCGCAGAGAAAGTCCGTGACGTTGCAGCAGAGCTACTTGATGTTTACGCCAAGCGAGAGCTAAAACCTGGCTACAAATTTGTACTCGACCGTGGCCAATACGCGACTTTCAAGTCTGGTTTCCCGTTTGAAGAAACCGATGACCAAGCGATGGCCATCAATGCTGTTATGTCTGATATGTGTCAAGCAAAAGCCATGGATCGTTTGGTGTGTGGTGATGTTGGCTTTGGTAAAACCGAAGTCGCGATGCGCGCAGCATTCGTTTGTACCGACAACAGCAAACAAGTCGCGGTATTAGTTCCAACCACCCTACTTGCTCAGCAACACTTCGAAAACTTCCGTGACCGTTTCGCTAACTTGCCGATTCGTGTTGAGGTTCTATCCCGATTCAAATCAGCTAAAGAGCAGAAGTTGATCATGCAAGATGTCGCCGACGGTAAGGTCGATATCTTGGTGGGGACTCACAAGCTGCTTTCGAGTGATATTAAGTTTAAAGACCTTGGCTTGCTGGTTGTCGATGAAGAACACAGATTTGGTGTACGTCAGAAAGAGAAAGTGAAAGCGATGCGTGCGGATGTCGACATCCTAACGCTTACTGCGACACCGATCCCGCGAACGCTGAACATGGCAATGAGTGGCATGCGTGACCTTTCGATCATCGCTACACCACCCGCACGACGCTTGGCAATTAAAACCTTCGTTCGCGAGAGTGATGATGCCATCGTCAGAGAAGCGGTACTTCGTGAAATAATGCGTGGTGGTCAGGTTTACTTCCTGCACAACCAAGTCGACACGATTGAGAAAACAGCAGAGTCACTACAGAAGTTGATTCCAGAAGCGCGTGTTACCGTGGCTCATGGCCAGATGCGTGAGCGCGAACTAGAACGCATCATGAATGACTTCTACCACCAGCGCTTTAACTTATTGGTGTGTACAACCATCATTGAAACCGGTATCGACGTACCAACGGCCAATACCATCTTGATGGACAGAGCCGATAACCTTGGTTTAGCACAGCTGCACCAATTACGTGGTCGTGTAGGTCGTTCGCACCACCAAGCTTATGCTTACTTGTTAACGCCACACCCTAAAGCAATGACCAAAGATGCGATCAAGCGATTGGATGCGATAGCTTCGCTCGAAGACTTGGGCGCAGGCTTTACCCTAGCAACTCACGATTTAGAGATTCGTGGTGCAGGTGAGTTGTTGGGTGATGAACAGAGTGGTCAAATCCAGTCGGTTGGTTTCACCTTGTACATGGAGATGCTTGAGCAAGCAGTAGAAGCATTGAAAGAAGGTCGAGAACCATCGCTTGATGACCTACTGCGTGAACAAACTGAAATTGAGATGCGTCTGCCTGCACTATTGCCAGATGACTACATCCCAGACATCAACACGCGTTTATCAACATACAAGCGTATTGCGAGTGTGAGTGACACCGACGAATTGGCAGAGTTGAAAGTCGAGCTGATTGATCGCTTCGGCCTTCTGCCTGATGCAACCAAGAACTTGTTGTCAGTTTCTGAGCTAAAATTAGCCGCAGCGTCTATCAAAGCGAAGAAAATTGAAGCCCACGATAAGGGTGGATTCTTAGAATTCTACCCGGATGCTGACATAAACCCGGCCTACCTTGTTAAACTGTTGCAATCTCAACCGCAAAAGTTTTCAATGGAAGGACCAACAAAGTTCAAGTTTACGATACCATTGGTCGACAGACGGAAACGAATTCAATTTGTTAGTGATTTATTGGGCGAATTCAGACAAAACTTGCTGCCTTCAGCATAAGACCCAATCCACTTGCACATATAAATTATCCAGCCGGTAGTTCGGCTGGAAGACGGAGTAAAAATGAAAAGACTGATCCCACTGCTACTATTGTTCGTCTCACTGCCAAGTTTGGCGCAGAGACAATTTGATATAGAAGTGATCATTTTTAAGCGCGCTGTTGATGCAGAGAAGGTGAACGAATCTTGGCCAAATACACAGCCTAAGATTTCACTTGAGCGTGTTGGTTCATTTCAAGATACCCAATACCGAGCAAAGAAAGGCGTACAGATGTTGCCTTACTCGGAATACAAATTAACGCCTCAGAAAGACAAGCTACGTAAACACGCTGGCTTTGAAGTTCTGATGCATACCGCTTGGCGTCAAGGCGACCAAGGCAAGAGCTCTGCCCCTGTTTTCCACATTCAAGCAGGTAAAGATTTCTCTAAACAATTTAATGCTGATGGCTCTGAAAAAGGCACAATCACTGCAGGCAGCGCTGATGGGTTCCAAGAAGAGACCATTGATAAGCCACTCTACGAATTAGACGGCAAGCTGCAAATCTACGTTCAGCATTACCTATACGCTGAAACGACCTTGGACTTAAAAGCGCCAAGCGTTCGTGAAGTGACTCTACAAGAGCAACAAATCGAGCTAGATTCACCAGTAAGTGGCGCAGAAAGCAACGTCCAAGTGGGCAACCTAACTGAAATTTCTCCGACGGTTGAAGTCCAAGAGTTCCTTAAGAGCTACCGCATGGACCAAAAACGTCGTATGCGCAGTACAGAAACTCACTACCTTGACCACCCACTTCTTGGAATGGTGATTCAAGTTAGACGTGTAGCGCAGTAAGTTACTTGCCGATTCGGCTATAATTATATAAATAATTCAATCCGCCCTCCTAGTGAGGGCGTTTTATTAAGTGCTATCTATCTTTATTCTGTACTGACTCTCTTTGTTCAGTACTTACACGTTACTTGGTACGTCTTATGAGCCCTGAATTTCAGATCAACACAAAAAACCTTAGCCTTAAAATCATTGAGGCCTCAGATGCTCAAGAATTTTCTCAGCTGATTAAGTCCTCCCCTAGCTTGTTGCCATGGGTCGACTGGTGTCATAGCGAGTTTTCTATCGTCGAAGCCGAGAAGTTTATTCTGGCGACTCGCCTGAACTGGGTGAAAGCCGATGCGTTTGGCTTTGGCATCTTTGAACGAAAAAGCGATAAGTTAGTCGGTATGGTTGCCATTAATGAGCTTTACCACACCTTTAATATGGCGAGTTTAGGTTATTGGGTCGGTGATGACTTTCAAAGGAGAGGGATCGCCAAAGAAGCAATGCTCGCCCTATTTGAATTTTGCTTCGCGCAACTCAAGTTAACGCGTTTGGAGATTGTCTGCGATACCGAGAACCTACCTAGCCAAAAGTTGATAGAGAAGTGTGGCGCAGAACGAGAAACCATTGCCAAGAATCGATTTCTGTTTAACGGTAAGCCAAAAGATGGCGTGGTTTATTCTGTGCTACCTCCAACGTCTTAACAGCAGAGATAAGTTCAATACCAGCGATAGCACATAATCGACACGATCAAAAAAGAGCTCCGAAGAGCTCTTTTTTATTATCAGCGTAATGCCCTGAGAAGGCTTACCTGATTAGTGAAGCTTTAGGTTTGGACGAAGTACACGGTTAATACGACCAACCAGCATCATCAGTGATGTTTTGATTAAGCCGTGAAGCGCCATCTGGTGCATGCGGTACAAAGAGATGTAAACCACACGAGCAATACGACCTTCAACCATCATCGAACCTTTCGTCAGGTTACCCATCAAGCTACCTACCGTAGAGAAACGGCTAAGTGAAACTAGCGAGCCTTTGTCTTTATAGATGTAATCTTTCAGGTCACGACCGTTCAACTTAGCAATGATGTTGCTAAATGCACAGCTTGCCATTTGGTGAGCCGCTTGTGCACGTGGCGGAACGAACGAACCATCTGCTTGTGTACATTGCGCCAAGTCACCGATAGCAAAGATGTTGTCATCCAGTGTCGTTTGTAGTGTGTTTTTCACAACCAACTGGTTGATACGGTTCGTTTCAAGACCACCGATATCTTTCATGAAATCTGGTGCTTTGATACCTGCCGCCCATACCATAATTTGAGCTGGGATCTTATCGCCATCTTTGGTTGTTAGACCGTCAGAATCCGCCTGAGTCACCATCGTATTCGTACGAACGTTCACACCAAGCTTGGTTAGCTCAGAGTGTGCTGCACTTGAAATACGTGGAGGTAGAGCTGGAAGAATACGCTCACCCGCTTCAACTAGGTTTACGTTCAGCTTGCTTGAATCTAAGTCGCCGAAGCCGTATGTACGAAGCTCTTTAACTGCGTTGTGTAGCTCTGCAGAAAGCTCTACACCTGTTGCACCAGCACCAACAATTGCGATGTCTACCGTGCCTTGACCGTTCTTAGCGTGAAGCTTTAAGAACTGGTTGTTCATTTCTGTACGGAAACGGTGTGCTTGCTCTGGACTATCAAGGAAAATACAGTTGTCACGAACGCCTGGAGTGTTGAAGTCGTTTGACGTTGAACCTAGCGCCATCACAAGAATATCGTATTCAAGCTCACGGCTTGGCATCAGCAATTCACCGTGCTCGTCTGTAAGCTCGCTTAGTGCAATCACTTTACGCTCACGATCGATGTCGTTCAGGCTGCCCATTTGGAAATCGAAGTAATGGTTTTTTGCGTGTGCTCGGTAGCTTAGTGCATCAACACCTTCATCCAGTGAGCCCGTTGCTACTTCATGAAGTAATGGTTTCCATAGGTGGCTTGCTTTACGGTCTACCAGAGTAATCTGGGCACGTTTCTTACGACCTAAAGTGCGGCCTAGCTTAGTTGCTAGTTCTAAACCACCAGCACCACCGCCTACTACGATAATTTTTGTCACAATGACAATCCTCTACAAAATGAATAAATGGGGTTCGGCTCGATTACTCCAACCGATAAATTCTATGTATCTACTCGGCCTTGAATGCGAAGGCTGTTACAAATTGGATTACCGCGAAAAAGAATAACGACAGCTCACCGAGTAGTTAGAGGGATTACAAACAACAAATATTGGTTTGTTGCTTTGCTCACATGGATAAAAAAGATGACTACCTGAGAGGCAGAACACAAATTATGGGCAAGTTTTTTCACTCGCTCTCAATTTTTTTTGATATTTGTCAAAATATTTTGCTTTGGAACATTATATATAGCAAAAAGATGACCGCAACAAAAAAATCCTTACCCTCAATGAGGATTCGCGACTAATTAGTTAACGTTTGCGCAAACTGATCTATAAATGCGCAAACCGACCGATAAAACATATACAACTACTTTATCAATACCAATCTCTAAGATTCAGATGTGAAAAAGCAGCACCCAAATGAGTACTGCTTTTATAAAACATCTGGATTGATTAAGCGTTTTTGAACGCTTTCATTGCTTGAAGATGTTGAGAGATCTTTTTGAATTTATGACTCTCTTTCTCGTCCCAGATTACATCGTAGTAATCTTCTAGCGCGGCAGCGGTTTTGGTATTGTCGTGAATTTCATCTTCACGAGAAAGCACCACTAAACAGCGTCCTTTGTTTTTCATACGGTATTGAGCAACACATTTAGTTGCGATGTCTTCGTACTCTTCTGGACGGTCAATTCGACCTACCATGTTGTCCTCAGGGTGCAGATTAGGGTTGAACACCACCTGCTTAATCCCACATAAAAAACCAATACGCTCAGACCAAAAACCACCTAAACCTACACCACAAATAATTGGATGCGGATCATCGGATTGCTCTATCACTTTATGCACTTCTTTTAGCAGATGCTGCATATCGTGTTTTGGATGCAAAGTACTGTAGTTGATGAAACGAACGTCATCATCAATGAATTGCAACTGCAGTATTTTTTCGTGATTGCCCGGGCTTGTTGAGTCGAAGCCATGTAGATAGATAATCATTGTACCTCCCCCGTTGAATATTGGTACGTTTTGATCAATCTAACACGAAAAACAAGGTTTTAAAGGTAACAGCTGAGAAATTATATTTTTCACTTCCTAAACGTGATCCTAGCTACATAAAGTGTGACTCAGAGCCTCCGCTTCACGCAGATAACTTTCATCGCCCCAAAGCTGGTGAGCAAGTAAATACCATAGCATCGCCATCATCTGGCTTCTTGGTAACCATGCTTCTACACCGTCAAGCCAAGGCTGAACATCATGGATACCTCGCAGCTGACAATACTTCTCAACCGCTTCTGTGACTGGCACGCCAGCAACCGCAATGGTTAATGTTAAATCGAGCCTAGGGTCTGCGAGCGCAGCGTATTCCCAATCAATAATCTTAATACCGCCACTGTTTCTCACTAGGTTATAACCACCTAAGTCAAAATGGCACAAAGACAGGTCAACATTGGTAATACTCGGAGCTACGCGCCACTCTTGATAAATCTTAGTGCAGGCTTCGGTCTTATGAATCGCATCAAGCTGCAGCCAGTAATGGTCGACTCGCGCCGTGAAACTGAATGGTTGTAGTGGTAATCGCGCAGTATTAACCAGATGAACAGAGATCAGCGTTTTCAACAGGTCATCGAGTTCTAGACCTTCGTAAAGTGTCTCACCCGCAATCCATTCAACCAACAAACCTTGCTCATTCACTACCATTGGGCTTGGCCCGATACCGAGTCGCTCAATGGCAGACAACACTTGGTACTCTTCATGACGAGAGATGAAGAACGCTTTGGTGATAGGTGTGGTTGGCCGCCAAACATACGCAGTACCATCGGCATCAACCAACTTCCAACATCGATTGGTCAAACCGCCTGTTAATGTCTGTGCTCTAACTGGAGCCTCAGAAAAGTAACCGTCAAGCGAACTCAAACTGGTATCAAGAAGCTTAGCCTCAGACCAAGAAAAAATTGCCATATTTACTCCCTATAAACGTCTTAACTGCCCTATAAACGTCTTCATTCCCTACAAAAAAGACACTGACCAAAAGCCAGTGTCTCTTCATAAGCAGCACATCATGCACTGCATTGGTGTGTGACCAAGCTATACGCTGTCAAAACTGGCCGCGTATAGTTGGCAAGTAAGCGAAATTAAAGGCCTAGTAGGCTCTTAGATTGTTGCTTACGGATTTCAGTCTCGTCAGCCCACTCAATCAAGCCAGACTCAAGATCCATTAGACGCATCGTCATTTTGTAGTACACGTCTTCATCGCTACCCGCTTTCTTAACGATGCTTGATAGGTTGCCGTACAGCATGTACTGAGCACCAGCCATTTTACCGAATTGAATCGCTGAACTTTGGTTTACAAGCTCATCGTTGTTTTGGAAGTTCAATTGGTCACGAACAGACTCTACACGGTCCATATCAACGAAACGGAACTTACCAGAGTTCAACATCTTAGTACTGATAGTGTCAGTGATTGACTCAGTATCGATGTGCTCACTTGTTTTGTTCTTGATTCGCTCTACAAACACGATTGGACGCTGTTCACGAGTAATGTAAGACACAGAACCAGACGCCATCATGCTATCGACCATTTCACCCGCAATCGTTTGAAGGTCAGTTGAACCGAAATCGATTGTCGTGGTTTCTACTGCTTGTGCATCACCGTAGCTTACCTTGTTTGAACAACCGCCTAAAATAACCGCTAAACCTAGTAGCGCAATGACACTCTTTTTCATTTTGTTTCCTCAACTTATCACTGAGCGGGGTTACCCACACTCTTAAATTCTTGTATTTACGAATCATGAGACCCGTTTAATCTAACTTACTGCTCTCGGAACTGGACTCTGAACTGAGTCGCTTTCGGGTTTACCGACACTTCCGACAACGAAATACTTTCAAAACCACGAACAATCGCTTGCTTCCAAGGGCCTTGCTTTAGGTTGACCTCAAGCCCGGCATCGTCGTACCAGTAAAAACGATAAAGGATATGTTGATCGCCCTTATAGTTACTGTTTAAACGAACGATTCCGCGCGTATGACCATCAACCAGATCGGTACGGATATCTTCAACCTGTAAGCGGCTGCCCAATACCTTGTCACCAAAGAAAACGTTCTGAGTCAGACTATCGACCCTTACGCCAGCTGTATTATCAGCACAACCAGCCAGAGCCATAACCGCTGCTAAGCTCACTAACCACTTTTTCATTACAGCCTCCCTAGCTGTTTATGCCACATTGTTGCGTTGTTTCCTTGTCGAGAAATCCACACCAAGGTGGTTTGCCCTTCTCGAATATCAAAGTCGTACGTTTTAGCGCCCGCTTCCAACGTATATTGACCGCTATTTGCTACAAACGTGCTGCTCTTAATCTCTGCAGGTAATGATTGCCAACTGCGAGTGTCTGGTTGCTCTGTCAGTGTGTTCCACACGTTGAACAGAATATTACCGACATCATCGCCTTTGGTTGCTTCTTTACGAATGCGATCTTTCGCGACGACACGTAGCGCTTGGCGAATAACAATGCTCGTCATACGTTCCGATAAATCGTTCTGCGCCATCGCGTTTACGTCAGTGATCAAGTGTTCTTGTAACGGTTGACCGCTGATTCGCAAGGCAGAAAAACGCTCTACGTTTTGGCTTGGGTAATATGGCAGCGCAAGAGAGTATATTGCCCCCTGATCGCGACTGTCATAAACAGGTAAATCTAGTCGCCAACTGTCCATAGCTTGTACAGCGCTCTGCTCTTGAAGAACAATCACTCGCCCTTTACCTGCACTAAGTCTAGAAGATTGCTTATAGCGTTTTTCTAATGTCGCTAAATCTTGTCGCATCCCTAAACGAGCTGCTGTTGCCATGGTTCTATCGATGATTTCTTGGTTATCTGGCATCACAGCCAAAGCACGACGATAGTCAACGTAGGCGCTGTTTAAATCATTTGAAGCTTCATAAAGCAGACCAGACAAGAACATCAGATACGCATTCTGTACTGACTGCAGTTTCTTACCCGCATCAGGGTAATTGGCAAGGATGCTACCCACATTGGCAGACAAGCCTTGCTTCTTCGCATCGCTGGCTGCTTTCTCTAACTCAGCTTCGCGTTGCTTCTTCGCTTGCTCTTGAACTTGGTTGGCGCGACGCATTTCGATCACCGCACCTTCTAAATCGTTTTTCTTGAGGTAATTTAAACCGAGATACAGATGAAGAAAGCCCAACTCATAATCGGCTGGCACATACTCGGTAATATTGTCATTCACAGCCAACGCACCCACACTGGTTGCACTGTCTGAGATTGAGATCACGGCTTTGCGTTGCTGCTCTGTCACCGCCTGATCAGCTACTTCAAACGAAGCCTTACTTTCAGGGTATTTTTGATCCAGCAGATTAATTCTGCCTCTTTCAAAGTTATCAAGGATGTCGCCTGCCGCGTAATCTGGTAGCTCTTGTTGAGCCTCTGAATAATCTCCAGATTTAACGGCTTGGTAGATCGCTTTGTTCTGTGCGCTGTAATGACTGAACAGGCTTCCTGCAGACATACTCGCACAACCTACTGTCAACGCCGATAACAGGGCAATGGAAGCGAATCTAAACTGTTGCTTCACTTATCGTCTCCGTGCATGTTTAAAATGCCAACTTTATTAGGGTCTGCTGACCTTTAATGGTCTCATTATCAAAACGAAACGCGTTGTAAAAAGGATCTCAAGCCAGTTGAAACCCTACTGATATAGCCTCTGCCTAGGCGATGCCGACATTCAGACAACAGATAGAACTTAAAGTTGGCATACAAACTACAAATTTTCCAACTAACTACTTGTGTTAACCCGCTAATGAGCGCGTTTAAACTAGCGCATTAGCTTTCATTAACTCGTTAGCTTTTCATTAGCTCATTAACTTTTTAGTTAGCTCATCAATAGCGGACCAAGTGGACGGCCGCCAACCAAGTGCATGTGAATATGATAAACCTCTTGGCCACCGTGAGAGTTACAGTTCACGATAAGACGATAGCCATCTTCTGCGATGCCTTCTTCTTTTGCTAACTTGCGAGCAACGGTAAACATGCGCCCCATCATCGCTTCATCTTCGACTTCAACATCGTTGGTTGTCGGAATCAGCTTGTTTGGGATGATTAGGATATGGCTTGGCGCACGAGGGTTGATATCGCGAAATGCGGTTACTAAATCGTCTTGGTATAGTAAATCTGCTGGGATTTCTTTGTTGATGATCTTAGTAAAAATGGTTTCTTCAGCCATGTTTCTCTCCGATAAAACATTTATTTTTTAATGCTTTGAGTATGCGCTATGCCGCATCAAACCACAATAAATCTGCTTTAAAGCATAATAAAAAACACCGTTCAAATCAAAGAAAACGAGCCTTAGCTCTCAAGAATGGCATCTTGGTTATAACTAAGCGTTATTTTTGACGTGTGCGTCATAAAACGCGTAAGCCGAGCTCAATAGAATGCTGACAATTTTGTTAGTTTTACTTTGACCTGACATTAGGTCTGCATTTTTATTTAGGGAGAAAGCCATGAAGGGATCTGTGATCAAGCGTATGTACGCTGGTTTCGCACTGATCATCATCATGTTCGCAGTCACGATAACCATCATGATGAACAGCATGAATCAGATACACAGCAATTTTGAGAGTGTCTCAGAAACCTCATTGCCACTTGTCGCGCTTTCAAATCAAACAAGTGTTCAATTGCTTTCTGCTGATAAGTCATTCAAAGATTTCTTAACCACACAAAACGCTGAACGCATGTCTGCAATGCGTACAGAATTTGCTGCATCACAAAACTCGTTTTCAGAAGTTCTCGGTAGTTTAGAAGCGGCAAGCCAAAACAATGCTTCACTTGTTGAACGTATCGCGCAATTAAGAGCAATGGAAGAACGCTACTTCGCCGAAGCTGACGAAGCGATGAACAACTACGTTGCGATGTTCGAAGCACAAGAACAAGTACAAAAAGCCTCTCGCGACTTCCAACGTTTACATTCAGAATTAACCGTTGGCATGAAAGAGTACGTTGCCGACCAAAAAAGCATCTCTGTAAAAGTGATGGCAAAGAGCTACTTCATCAAACTGCAAGACGCAGAGGTCATCACCTCTGATGCGCTTGCTAGCTCTGACGTTGCCTTCGTTCAGAAAGCCGTTAACCAAAACAAAAAGGCCGTTACTCATCTTAACTACGCTTATCGCGGTCTATCAACACAACTACCAGCACTTAAAAATGTCTTCGATGAGTCAGTTCAGAAGTTCACCAAAGACGTTGGTCAGAAAGGTGGCGTACTAGACAAACACAACAACTACTTACAAGCCAAGCAAGCGCTATACGTGAACATCGCCAACTTAGCCGTAGAAGTTGACCAAGCGATGGCTGTTTTGGACTCATTCAACGTGACCGCTGAAGAGCAACTCAACTCCTCACTCGCTGACGCAAGCAGCATCTACGACAAAGGCCTATTCAACGCGATTGCAATTGGCATTGTTGTAACCGTGTTCGCAGCTGCAATTGGTTACCACATTGCACATAGCGTACGAGAGCCATTAACTCGCATCCTAGGTACATTAGAAGGTCTAACTGAAGGTGATATGACTCAGCGTATTGATATTCGCTACGACAACGAATTCAGCCGTGTGAGCCGTCACATCAATACCTTGGCGGACAACCTGCACAACATCCTTGTGAAGCTGAATGACGCTTCAGATGACCTAACCAAGACAGCAAGCGTTAACCAAAAAACCTCTACAGAAACGCAGGCTCAACTGAACAGTCAACGCGAGCAAACCGCGACCGTTGCAACCGCAATGACAGAGATGTCTCATTCTGTACAAGAAGTGGCGAACAGCGCACAAAGCTCACTAAGCATGGTTCAACAAGTAGAATCGGCTTCTGAATCTGGTCGTCAGATCATGAACACCAACATCAGCACCATTAATCAGCTTGAGGTTCGCCTTACTGAATCAGTGGGCGCTGTAGGCGAGCTACAACAGATGAGTAGCCAGATTGGTTCAATCCTTGACGTTATTCGTGGCATTGCTGAACAGACCAACCTACTTGCACTTAATGCGGCAATCGAAGCAGCGCGTGCAGGTGAACAAGGTCGTGGTTTTGCAGTCGTTGCTGATGAAGTACGAGTGCTAGCACAGAAGACCACTCAATCAACCTCTGAAATCGAGACTATGATCAGCAATCTGCAATCAAGCTCGAAAACGGCAAGTAACGTCATTGAAAGCTGCATGAGCGATATGGACATGTCGGTTCAACAAGCTTCCAGTGCAAACAGTGCGATGGAAGAGATCCAAGCCTTGATTCTAGAGATTAGCCACATGAGTACACACATCTCTCAAGCAGCTGCTGAGCAGAGTGAAACGTCTGGTGATATCGCACGCAACATCGAAGACATCAACCACATCGCAGATAAGAGTTACCAAGCGATGTCTTCAATTGCAGAGGCAAGCCAAAACCTAACAATTCTGGCGAATCAGCAAGGTGATTTAGTACATCAATTCAAACTATAGATAAATGAAGAATCGATAGATATTTAGTGAGATTGTTGAGACTTCTTACCCAATAGTGGTAACTAATTGAGCTAGGGCAACTTTTATCAAGGGTTGCCCTTGTTTTTTATGAGCTTTGTCATTATATGATTATTAAGGCTTGCTGCTTCCCGTTTTTTCTTTCACCTTTATGAGCGAGCCGCTATTAAGGAATTTATATGGCTGTTCATGTTGGCATTATCGATCAAGACCCCATTCGCTTGCTCACCCCATTACTTGATAACCGAACGGTCAGCACTCACATCGTGTTTATCGGCGACAAAAATCAAGTCAGTATGTACAAACGTTTAGACAGCGTTTTGCACAAGCGCGACATTACGAGTGAGTTTTTCGAAATTCCGACCATCGTAAATACATCCGTCATTAAAGAATCTATCCAAACCCTTGCTGAAGACCTCAAAGCACGCGGCCAAGAAGTGAAGCTCAACGCAAGTTGTGGCCTTCGTCACCGCCTACTTTCTGTGTACGAAGTATTCCGTACTTACCACTGGCCAATCTTCGTGGTTGAACCAAACAGTGACAAGCTGTGCTGGTTGTACCCAAATGGTAAAGAAGATGCACAGGTTCAAGACCGCATCACTATCGACGACTACCTGACTGTGTTCGGTGCTCGCGGTGAATTCAGCGATGTTCAGCTGTCTCCGCAACTGGATCAGAAACTTTATGAACTGGGTGAACGTTGGGCAAGTAACGCACTCGAATTAGGCCCTGGCCTTGCGACATTGAACTACTTAGCAACGACCTGCCGTAAAGAACAGAAGCTTGATGTAGGGCTATCTGAGAAGCAACAAGGCTATCGCGAGCTCAACATGCTACTGAGCGATTTGGTTGAAGCTAAAATTGCAACTTACGATAACGGTATTTTGACTTTTGCTAATGAAGACGCGCGCCGTTTCTCAAACGGTGAATGGCTTGAAACATTGGTTCATAGCACGGTTAAGCAGATCCAAGATGACATGCCGACCATTCAAGATCGCTCTTTGAATGTTCAGGTGTATCGTCAACTGGGTGAACGTGAGGTGCGTAACGAGCTTGATGTTGCCTCAGTGGTGAACAATAAGCTGCACATCATCGAATGTAAGACCAAAGGCATGCGTGATGATGGTGATGATACCTTGTACAAACTGGAATCGCTTAGAGACCTGCTAGGTGGCCTACAAGCGCGTGCAATGTTGGTCAGCTTCCGCCCGCTTCGCCATAACGACATCACACGAGCAGAAGATCTTGGCCTTGCACTGATTGGCCCTGACGAATTGAAAGATCTTAAAACACACCTAACGGCATGGTTTACAGCTGCGGGTGGCAGTGAAGATCTAGAGTACTAAAAGCAAATAAACTCATGAGAGCTCAATGCTCTTAAGCAGATTATTAAAAAGGCGAATGACCATTAAGTCACTCGCCTTTTTTGTATCTGATGCTTTTCTTGTCTACTTTATCTCTATCACTCAAAGAGCACATAAAAAATGGCCGCATCATTCGATGCGGCCATTTTCAAAATTTAATGTCACTTGAAGACTTAATGCTCTCTAAAACTCAGAGCACTTTAAGACTTAAAGCATTTTACGTGCAGCTTCTACAACCACTTTAATTGAACGTGCTTCCGTTACTTTTAGAGTGTCGTGATCAGGCGTCTCTTTTTGAGTACGGTTGATGATTACACCAGCAACACAACCTGCTTTCAGACCAGAACTTGCACACATTGTTAGTAGTGTTGCAGATTCCATCTCGAAGTTTAGAACGCCCATGTCTTGCCATTCTTGCATAGAACCTTGGAAACGCTTAACAACGCGACCAGAGAACGTGTCGTAACGCTCTTGACCTGGGTAGAACGTATCACTTGAAGCCGTTACGCCCATGTGAACTGCTGCGCCTGATTCTTCAACTGCCGCTTTCATTGCTGTAGCAACTTCAAAGTCGGCCACTGCTGGGAACTCCATTGGAGCAAAGTGCAGGCTAGCGCCGTCTAGACGAACAGAACCTGTAGAAACAATCATGTCACCCACGTTTACGTGAGGTTGGATAGCACCAGTAGTACCAACACGTAGGAAAGTGCGAACACCAAGTTGAGCAAGCTCTTCAACCGCGATAGAAGTCGATGGGCCACCAATACCTGTTGAACATACAACAACTGGCTTGCCGTCTAGCTCTGCGCGGTAAAGCGTGTATTCACGGTGACTAGCAAGGAATACTGGGTTCTCCATCTCTTCTGCAATTTTTTGCACACGAGCAGGATCACCAGGGATGATCGCAAGAGTAGCACCGTTAAGATCTGCTTCAGTAACACCTAAGTGGAAAACAGCTTGAGACATAGTTCGCTCCTTTTGGCTTATTGGGCTTTTTACCCTTATTTAAGCTCATAGTAAATTCGTGGGGTACGAACACACTCTAACCAAGCTCATTACAAAATGAAGTGACGCGAGTCACACGAATGATCGCAACAAGAATTCAAGTTTCACAAAAAACCGATTGGCATCACAAAAATAAGCAATCCGCACGCCTGTGTTGCATACTAATGAGACAAAAAGCGCCTTTAACGTATTACCGCTAAAGGCGCTTTTATATTAAGAATGCTCTATGTCGGTGAGCTAAATTTAGTCCGCTTTAGATTTGAATCGAAGCAGACGCAATGCGTTCAATGTCACCAATGCAGTTGCACCACTATCCGCTAAAACTGCCACCCACAGACCGGTAATACCTAACAAGCTGGTCACCAAGAATACGCCCTTCAAACCAAGCGCGAGGGCTACGTTTTGACGAATGTTGTTCATGGTCGCTTGCGACAGTTCAATCATCGCTGGCAGCTCAGTTAAACGGTTATGAGTCAGCGCTGAATCCGCCGTTTCCAAAGCGACATCCGTACCACCGCCCATTGCGATGCCGACATTCGCCGTTTTCATTGCTGGCGCATCATTGATGCCATCACCGACCATCGCCACGTGCGACTGTTGAGATAACTCCTCAACGTAAGATACCTTGTCGCTTGGCAATAGGCTTGCCTTGTACTGCATCCCAATCTTGCTACTGATCGCTGCTGCACTGCGCGGGTTATCACCGGTCAGCATAATAGATTGAATACCTAAGTCATTAAGTCGTTCAATCGCAAGCTTAGCGTCACTACGTAACGTATCTTGCCAAGCAATCAAACCAATCACAGTCGCAGCTTGTTCTGTTGACTCTTCTTGATCTTTAACCTCAAGAGCAACCACAACCGTCTTGCCCTCGCCTTCTAATGCTTCTACCTGAGAAACCACATCGGCACCAAGTTCGAACGTTACTTTAGACGGTGACAAAACCTGATACTTAACACCATCAACATCACCTTCAACACCACTACCAATCAACGCTTTCTTATTGTGTGATTCAGGAATCTCAATATTCAGATCTTTTACTTTAGCGACAAGTGACTGCGCCAACGGGTGAGTAGAGCCAACTTCAATCGCCCCAACCACACGCAGCATCGCGTCTTGTTGCCACCCCGATAGAGGTTGAATATCCGTAACCTGAGGCTTACCTTCGGTCAGTGTGCCTGTCTTATCGAAGGCGATGGTTTGGATTTTACCAAGCTGCTCTAGCGCTGCGCCGCCTTTAATGAGCGCGCCACGTTTCGCCGCCGCTGCTAAGCCAGAGGTAATCGCTGCAGGAGTCGAGATAACCAAGGCACACGGACAAGCAATCAATAACAGCGCTAGGCCACGGTATACCCATGTTTCCCATGGCTGCGCAAACAACAATGGTGGTGTGATGATCACCAACAGAGCCACTATCATCATTAACGGTGTGTACCAACGGCTGAACTTATCGAGGAACCGCTCTAGTGGTGCTTTACGAGACTCTGCTTCTTCAATCAGATGAAGAATGCGATCGATCGCGTTCTCACCTTGTTTTGAAGTGATGGTGATACGAACCACTTTATCGACCACCACAGCGCCAGCCATGATGCTATTGCCTTCGATGTGTTCAACAGGAACAGATTCACCGGTTAACGCACTTTCATCAAAGCTTGCCGCGTCTGTAATCAATTGCCCGTCAGCAGGTAAACGAGAGCCCGCGGCCACTTCAATCACATCACCGGGAACCAGTTCACTGACTGCTACTTCTACACGCTCGCCGTTGATGATCTTGGTTGCGTTTTCTGGTACCAATGCCATTAGCGCTTGAACGCCACTTCTTGCTCTTGATGAAGCAAACGCTTCTAAGCGCTCACCAATCAAGAACAACAATAGAACCATCGCTGCTTCCGCAGTTTCGCCAAGGTACAAAGCACCCAGCGCGGCAACGCTCATTAAGGTTTCAATAGCAAACGGTGTACCTGAACGTGCCAGCTGAACCGCTTTCTTCGCCACCGGATATAAACCAAGCAGACAAGTTACCGTAAACAAGCCTTCGCTTAATTGAGGAGAGGTACTTTTCAGAAGCGCAGCAATCAGCATTGCCGCTGCAATCGCGATAATCTGTAAATTAGGTTGGATATGAGCTTGCCAAAAAGTCTCAGGTTGTTGTTTTTCTTTCTTTGAACCGACTTCCGTAAGAGGGAAACCCGTTTTGATAGAGACCTGTTCAATGGTGTCGGCAAGGCTTTGATTATCGAATTTCACAACCAGCTTTTCGGTAGCAAAGAGAACCTTCGCTTGAATAACACCGTCAATATTGCTGATTGCATTTTCTATTTTTCTTGCACAAGCTGGGCAGTCCATTCCGGCAACCAGCCAACTTTTCGAAAATTGGGCGTCGAGAGATAAGGTTGAGGACTGACTGTCTTCTTCTCCACTGTCCGACGAACTACAACAATCATCTCCAGACGATGACGAAGCAGCAGAAGAGCTACAACAACCAGATGAAGTACCTGCTGCTGTGATGCTTGAAATTTTAGGGCTAGAGCAACTTGCTCCTGCCGCTTGAGGTTGAACGTCCACTTTTGCTGAGCGGCACGCTGCATGTTTTGCGCACATAATGTATCTCCTTAATACTCAAAAGCCTTGAGGTTGTTGCTAACTCACGAGCAACAGAACCTTAAGTTCATCAAAAGTATAAACCTTGGAGGCTACTCCAAGGTCAAGAAGAAGTTTTCAAGAAAACAAAAATATTATGCCAGCGCCGATGCCTTAATGAGATTTAAGCTCCGCACACTCTTCACGGTTAGCCGATACATCATCAATAAGCACCGCATCGTGTGAACAGAATGGCTGTGTGTTCAAGCTGACAATCGACACATCATCTTCCACAGGGTCGACTTGAGAGCCTTGCATCAGCTCAGCGATATGATGTCGAAGCACCAAGATACCTAAAATCCCGAACAGAACATTACCCAAAGCTTGACCATAAAGAACACCCAAAGCGCCATACCACTCCGAACCTAGATAGACGAATGGCAGAGTACCTAACGTCGCTTTACCCAAATTCAGTGCTGTCGAGTAAAGCGGTTTACCTAGGTTATTAAAAGAGGTGTTGGCAACAAATAGCGCACCGTTAAAGGTGAAGGTTAACGCCACATAGGTACAGAAAGCCGCCACAATGATTGCTGCATCACCTTGTAAGCTAAAGCCTTGAATGACATAACCTTGAACGAAGTACAACAGAATACAAACAGCGATGGTGTATGCCGTAGTAACCAACAATGAGTTGTTGAGTGTTTCTTTTACTCTGTCCATGCGTTCGGCACCAAAGTTCTGACCAATGATTGGCCCCACAGCGCCAGACAAAGCAAAGATAACCGCAAAACAAACTGGCGTCAGACGACCTATCACGGCAAAGCCCGCGACAAAATCCTCACCATATTGTGCGATACCCGTTGTCACAATCGCATTACCGATAGGCGTTGCGGTATTGGTGATAATCGCAGGCAGCGCAATCGCCAATATTGGTCGAATATTAAGGCGCCATTGCACAAAAGAAGGGGGAGCCACCAGCTGATGGCTGCGAATAAGAGGATAAAGCGAAAAGAATAGTACTGAGAAGCGAGCAACAACCGAAGCGATAGCTGCACCTTCAATGTTCCAGCCAAAACCAAAAATAAACAGAGGATCGAGAATCGCGTTAACAATCCCGCCCGACAAAGTCGCCCACATCGAACGCTTAGCATCGCCTGCCGCTCTTAAGCCCGCACCCGCCGCCATCGCTAACGCCAAAAATGGACCACTTGGTAGCAAAATCTGTAGGTAAGCTTGAGCACGCTCGGCCGCAATCCCTTTGGCGCCTATCGCAGCTAGCAGCTCTGGAATATAAGCGAACATGATTGCAGTTATGGTTGAACTGATAACAAACGCGGTCAGCATGATACTGGTGCTTAGGTTTCGAGCGTGCTCTTGATTCTTTGAGCCGATGGCTTTGGACACTAATGCACCCATGGCAATGGAAGTACCGATAGAAACGGAGGTAGAAAAGAAAGTCAGCGTACCTGCAAAGCCTACCGCAGCAGCCAATTCGACCTGTCCGAGCATACTGATAAACAGCATGTCGAGTAAGTCGACCACAAATAACGCCATCAAACCGACAGAGCCAGCCCCCGACATCACCAATATGTGGCGCATCGTTGAACCTTCAACAAACTTTGCCGTTTGATTTGACATGAAACCTCCAAGAGTTGGAATACCCAAGAGCTAAAGCCCAATCAGCTGTTGAACTGTTCAACAGTTCAACAGTTCAACAGGCTAGGGATCCACAAAGAGAGGATCGACCAAGAAAAGCGCTATACAGAAAAAAGGCGCTAGTGCGCCTTTTTTCAATTGAGGGTATTGAGAAAAATAATCGTTCTTAACACGCTACTATACCTGATGTTTGAAGCATTCTTCCAAGTTCTTGCCGATTGCTCTCAAAACATCGGTTCTGGTGATAATACCCACCAGTTTTCGATTATCTATCACAGGGTATGCTTTAGGTTTTCCAACCTGCATCATGTCCGCCAATTCAATAATGGATAAGTCAGGTGACACCGACAGCACTTCTTGGTACATACAGTCACCCACAAGGTGTGTGTCTTGGCAGAAGTAACTGACCTTCACAAGTTTCTCGAGTAAATCCTGCTCAGAAAGGAAGCCAATCACTTGTTCTTTATCATCGATTACGGGTCCACCCATATGGTGGCTACGCATCACTTTGTCTAACGCTAGACTTAACGGCATATCAGGAGTAAATGTCACAACCTGCTGCGTCATGTAATCTTTCACTTTAATAGAATGCATTGCGTTCTCCCTAAATACTTTGCGTCATATATTTTTCTATCTTGTTAAGTTAATTGTTGTCTAAAATCTTGATTTTACTAAATGGATTTCAACAATTTTATTGATAGGCAAAACCTAACAAGACAAAAAAGTGAGACAAACAAAGGGTTGAGCACGTTTTCGAACGCCAGAAAAAAGAAAAAAAAGAGCCCTTACAAAGCCTTACTTTCCCTTGCTTAAGCTTACCTAGCCGAACTAGCCTGCGTAAATAAACCCTGTAATCTTCACCGCACTAATAATTAGAAATCCCGATTTAGGAAGTTTATGCGACACGACAACAACATGTACGCGTATGTTTACGCAGGTAACGACGGTACAGAAAACACACTCATCGCCACTATCGATAATCAAGAAAAACCGCTCATATCAAGCTGCGTTGATGAGATAAAACGCATGTCATGCTTAGCCATTGATTTAGCAGCAAAACACGACCTAAAAGTGAAGCTGGTGAAATATCAAAGAGAACAAGAGATCGACTTCGGCCTATTCGTAAAATAGTGAATCCGACACTGATTTGGTTAATTAATCACTAACTGGCAGCCACAGTAGCAATAGCAAAGCATTAGCGTGAATGGCTGCCGAATTCGACCTGACAAGCCTAACGGGTAAAGTTATAATGATCAGACGGCGCCCTTGCCGATTTTTATTGTCCAAATACGGTTTACTATGTCTTCTCAAACGTATCTATCTAACTCATTATCTAAGTTAAAAAGTTACTTTAGCGAGTTATTGGATTTCCAATCACGCATTTGGGTGGTTCATATCTTTGAAGACTCCATTACCGATCAATCGTTTGTGATTAATGAAGATGGATTTAAAGAACCGCTAGAGTGGATGAAGAAACGTGATTACCAAGCGAGAATGCTTGATCGTGTTGATAAGATGAAAATCTCACAGGTGATTGAGATTCAGTTCGAAGACAAAATGCATCGCTTGATGCGAGTGAAGTAGCGCTATTGTTTGGGCGTTCACGAAAAACCATTACTAGAAATTAAGCATAAAAAAGGCCAGCGCTCGCTGACCTTCTCTCATTGGTTACAAACCACCATCTAACGCGCACAATACTCATGCCACAGGCGCACCGCTTTCTGGTATGCCTCAGTTTTATCGTGCGTTTCTGCAAAGAGAATAGCTGTCATGCTGTCGACAACGGTATTCGCCATTAGCGCCATCTCTTCAGTCGACGTACCAAGTACACATTGGCTAGGAAGTGGCAGCTCTAGGTTCATCATCTCTTCCCAGTAGAACGATTCGACTTTGTCAGGAGAGCTCATCCACACCGTTTGGCTAACTTTAGGATTATATTCCGACTCACCGTTCATCCCTTTGAATGAAATCACCGAGTGGGATTTGTTTCCAATAACATGCTCAACTTCCGCATGAAGTTGTGGGAAACCAGGATGGAAACTGCCACGCAGACCTAAACGGCCACCACCAGGATTCAATGCTCGAACTACCGTGTTAATTGGTGTTCTCAAACCGTATCGGTGTTTCCAACCAATCATGGTTTGTGCTTCGGGCGCAAAGTTAGCTAGCGGTAAATAAGCAATGCCGTCTTGTTCAAGAATCGACTTTGCATGTTCAGGGTTCTCAGCACTTTGTACACCGACATCTTGCAAATGGCTTTCAACGTGCGTCCTACCGCTCGGCTTATCCATATAGCCATGCATTAACACTTTATAGCCATTGTCAGCTAAGATTTTTGCAGCCAACAAGTTCCAAGGCTTGCCACTGGCGTTATCGTTACGCTTACCTGCATAACACGGCCAATCAATATCAGCGCCTAAATCTGGCACTCGAGATTGAAACGCTTTTACAAAGCCAGCGATCTCTTCATTAGTTTCATTCTGCACACGAATCAGCATCAGTAGCATAGCCATTTGGTCGTCACCGACTCCTCCGCTTAAATACTCATCCATGATGCGGTAGGCTTGTTCGAACGATAAAGGCTTACGCCCTCTTTCTCCTCGTCCAACTGTACGAATACACTCTAAAATACTACTCATTGATTGTTTATTCTCTTCCGTTGATATCAATAAAATTCGAATACACTTTCGATTCTATGATACCCACAGTGCATTGCAAAGCGATTCAGTGGCTATCGACCTAATTACCAATACGCGGATTGGTGTTCTAAAAGTAAACTTACTGGTGTAAAATTAGCGTATGCAATGCTAACCGCGACATATTGAGTAGTATCCCGATGACTGTAAAAAAAACGCTGAGCCAAAGAAAACGTGAATCGATCGTTGCCGCTGCTATCGCAGAGTTTACTGAGCATGGCTACAAGGCCACCAGCATGGATAAAATATCGAGTCGCGCAGAAGTATCAAAGCGCACCGTATACAATCACTTTGCCAGCAAAGAGCTGCTTTTAGATGAGATTCTAGAGAGCATTTGGAGCAAAACTCTGGCCGCGACGCAATTCCCTTATCAAGCAGAACTGCCACTTGAAGAACAGCTTTCGTCGATAGCCAATCAAGAACTTGAGTTACTTGAGTCTGAAGGCTTCATCGACCTGTCACGTGTACTGTTCTCTGAGTATTTCCATAACGCCGAACTGGCGCATCAAGCGATGGAAAAATATTCCCAAGCAGAAAGTGGACTTACAACCTGGATTAAAGCCGCATTGGCAGACGGTCGTTTAATCGATCTTGACCCACAATTCGCCTCCACGCAGTTCATTGGTCTGCTTAAGTCTTTTGCGTTTTGGCCGCAAATCATTGGTCATGTGCCGTCACCGGATGCTGCGCACAAACAAGTGATCATTACTTCAAGTGTCGAGATGTTCCTTAAACAGTATCAGGCGTGATTTTGGTGGTTGACGAGAATTCAACCACAATAAAACCATCACTGGTATCCGCTGTTATTTTCCCTATACTGCAACCCACTTTCGTCATTACGACTCAGTAAAACTTCAACTTTAGGTAGCCCTATGATTACTTTCACCACCAACTTTGGCGATATCGAGATTGAGCTGAACCTTGAAAAAGCGCCAGTAACGTCGAAAAACTTCCTTAAATACTGCCAAGACGGTTTCTACGAAGGCACGACATTTCACCGTGTTATTGAAGGTTTCATGATTCAAGGTGGTGGTCACACTATCGACATGACAGAAAAACCAACTCGTGCACCGATCGTCAACGAAGCAAACCGTGGCTTGAAGAATGTGATTGGTTCTGTGGCAATGGCTCGTACTGATGCACCACATTCTGCAACGGCGCAGTTCTTCATCAACCTTGATGACAACGATTTCCTAGATCACACCTCAACAACCAATGCTGGCTGGGGTTACGCAGTATTCGGTAAGGTTTCGGCGGGTATGGATATCGTAAACAAAATTGCTGTCGCACCAACAACTATTCGTTGGGGACACGAAGATGTGCCTTGCGAAGATATTGTGATTACTAAAGTCACCATCAACGAGTAATTCACGACAAAAACGTAACGAAATGGTGAGAATTTTTCTCACCATTTTCTTATTGTCGATGTTATCAACTGTACTCATTTCTGTACGGTATATTTACAGGGTTAACCATTCCCTTACTATTAATCAGTATAAATGACGTGTTATGCTCCTGATCCGCAAGCTCCCATTGCTCTGCGGTCAACCTTACATTGGACGTAACTCTCTACATGACTCGACACTCTTTTTTGACAACAGCCCTCTTCTCTTCTGTTGCCAGTTTCTCTAGTTCCGCATTCGAAGTTGATACACGAGAATCAAAAGAACCAGAACTCGATGACCAATTTCGTGTTATCGCGATCCCCTTTTATGACCCGAGTGTAGATACCGGGATCTCTGTGGTGCCCATCTATAACTTCTACGCTGATGGCGAAACCAAGAACGCTTCCACATTATCAGCGACACTGACTTACACACAGAACGACAGCTATTACATCAAAGGTAATGCGGAGCTGTTGCTGAAAGGTGACTCAATAAGATTTAGTGGCGAAATGGGGTTCTCTAGCACCAACATAACCTTGGTCGACCTTGTTGATACCAACCATCAAGAGTACGCCTTCGATGGCGATTTCTACTTCAAAGTGTATGACAATATCTATCTAGGTATGGGGTTAGACTTTTCCACGGCTCGCTATTTAGCCGACACACCCCGTGACAAACTGTTGTTGAAATTAACAGGGTTTAGCGAAGAATATGAAGCCGATACTGGCGCTAAACTTTCATTCTTGTGGGATGAGCGAGAGCATTACTATTATCCATACCATGGCTTTTTGTTCGAACTCACGTATGAGAACCACGGGACTTGGTTAGGCAATGATGAAGATGCGACCTACTCTTCATTGTTTTCAGACTACCGTTTTTTCTACAGTTTGACCCATAACGATAACCACATTATCGCCAGTCGATGGGTAACTCGCTACCTATTAGATGCTGAAAATGCCCCAAGCAGTGCGTACAGCACTTACGGGCGACAAGGGCGAAACGTTCAACGAGGCTTTGTTGCTGGGGATCATATAGCCTCGCATATGACCAATCTAGAAATGGAATATCGCTACTCAATTTCTGGCTCATCGATCAATTTCCTAAACAACGTGTCTGTGGTCGGGTTAACCGGTGTCGGCAAAGTATTTGGTGAGAGGCTCAACCCGAAAGACCCATATCATAGCTTTGATGATGGTGACCTTTTATCAATGGTTGGATTTGGTTTGCGTTATCGCCTAATGCGTCAAGAGCGCATCAATGTTCGCATGGACTTCACCTACAACAGTGAAGATGAAGTGTTGGCGTATTTTAGCTTGGGCGAAAATATTTAGCTCTCACCAACGACTATCACATCAAGCCTGTCGCGATCTGCACAGGCTTTTGTTTCTAAAAGCATGTCAACATTACCAACGAGAACGATAAGTACGGTGACACCCTTTGCACGTCTTATTCGCAGAATTTAACCCTTGCTCTGCACTCGACAAGTCTTGTTCAACACTCGCCTGATACAGCTCTGCAAAGCCTTGGTTCATCTGTAACATCAGTTGGTTAAATTTTTCAGGCTTGCTCCAAATCTCCTTCTTGGCCTTACCTCCTGTGTCAGCTTCAGCAAAACTCGCGTTCAAGACATCACCATGTTCCACCAACAAGTCACTTAACTCGCCCACCTTCAGCCAATCCACGTCACTGTTATTCAATTCTGAATCGACTTGTTTACTGACCTCTTCAATAGAGCTAAAAGCCTGTTGACGATTATTTACAACATCCGCTGCGGCTGCAGAGATCATAGGTAGAGCAATCGTTGGTAGTGCGATGATTAAAGCGATGGTGAATTTTTTCATAGTGTCATTCCTAGTGATTAATTGATTGAGTGGTTAATTGATTGAGTGATTTCTTCGTTAATTACTGATTGGTTTCTTAGTGAATTACAGCTTGATAGTTCAGCCGTAATCGATGAGATGCATTTAATCTACACAACAATAGTTGCATGTGCAACTATTGTTGTGTAAATTGTCTCCATCAAAAAAAATTTACGAACAGGAAAAGCATTATGAAAATCTGGGATCTACCAACTCGACTTTATCACTGGCTTCAAGCCGCACTCTTTATTGGCCTTGCAGCATCAGGATTTAACGGACAAGGCCCCCATGTTTACTTGGGCCTGGCACTGTTCAGTTTAATTTTATGGCGCTTGGTTTGGGGAATCGTCGGCAGTGATACCAGTCGCTTTTCTCAATTCATTAGCTCCCCGAAATCGGCTTGGAATTACTTACGTGGAAAAGCTCGCCCAAAACCGGGACATAATCCGTTGGGTGCCTGGATGGTGATAGGAATGATCACGACTCTGTTTATCCAATGTATGACAGGGCTTGTTATTGCTGGTTTCTTTGATGCGATTCCAGGCTCGGAACTCGTGATTACTGATGCCGCATTCGATGTGTTATGTGCGGTACATGGCATTGCCGCTCGCATGTTAGTGGTCTTTGTCGTACTGCACTTGGTGGCTATTATCATCTACAAACTGCGTTCAAAACCGCTGGTTCTTGCCATGATCACCGGCAAACAAAACCATTCAGCGTCAACGGATTATTTCAGAAATAGCAGTCAATTGGCTTTTTCATCAAATAGGAAAGCGTTGTTGGTGCTAATTGCATCGGTATTAGTTACGATGACAATAGTTGTAATATCACAGTAAGATTAGGTAGCGAAAGATGCCAGAAGAGTTTGATAGACAAAAAAGCTTTGGTTGGATGATCAATGTGATCGCCAATAAGTCGACCAAAGATTTCGACACGGAATTGAAAGAACATGGCTTAAGCATTGCTCTATGGCCAACCATGATGTGTCTTTGGGAAGAAGAAGGTGTGACTCAGCGTGATATTGCTGCGAAATCCAAAGTCGAGAATTCAACAACGACACGCACATTAGACAAGTTAGAAAAGCTTGAACTGGTCGAACGCCGAGCCGATCCAAACAGTCGCCGTTCTTTCCGAATTTACTTAACGGAAAAAGGCAAAGCACTTGAAGAACAACTCGTTCCTATCCCAGTTCGTTTGAACAAAGAGTTGATGAACGAGTTAGATGCTGAAGAGCAACAACAAATGCTCAAACTACTTCAGAAAGTAGTCGCGGCAATCTGATCTTACCGCGTTCACTGCTTACCAAGCTTAGTGCTTAGAAATTATTACACTCTGAACGTGTATTGAAAAACAACTAACACTCGGCCTTGCGCCGAGTGTTTTATTTTCGTCTCGACCATTTGATATAGCAAAACAGTGAAGCAATGATCACCGCCCCACCGAGCAGCTTCTGAATCTCAACACTTTCACCAAGCACACTCACACTTAACAGCAGCGTCCACACAGGCTCAAGAATCATGATCAATGCCGCCACTTCCATGTTCACGGAGTGCTGACCGACCGTTTGCAACAAGTAACGAATAGACGTTGCGATCACCGCAGACACAATAAACCAGAAGACTAAGGTTTTGGTGATTTCGAACTCCGGCTGAGCAGTCATAGAAGCAAAGGCTAAACCACTCACACCCACCACAAACAGTTGCACACAGATTGATGCGATAGGTTTGATATTGGTAATCACACGCTTGTTCATCACAAAGTGAACGGACAACAACATCGATGCTAGTAAGAAGTAAATCTGACTCTGCTCAACATGCCAGCCGTTGCCCAGAGTCAGCAATAGCATGCCGATAATCGCGATAGGGAAAGACATCCAAAACGCACGATTAGGCTTAACTCGAAACAAAATCCAAGACACAAACGGTGCAATGATCATGGCTAAGCTCATGATGAATGCCCCTTCCGACAAGCTTTCCGTCACTGAAACCGCAAACACCCATACCTGCAATGAGGCAGACAACAACAAACCCACGCCGCAAAGAGACAGAATCTGCTTAAGCGAAAGCTTACGAATATGGTGAATACAAAATGGCAGAAGAATAAGACTCGCGACGAGGAATCGCACACCAATGAACACTGGCCCAGGCATTTCTAATACCACCAGCTTAGATGCAATCCATCCCACCCCAGCCAGCAGGGTGGCAAATAGAAGGTAAAGCTCTCCGCGCATCGCTTTCACGTTCATCATTTTACTTAGTCCAATAACAAAAAAAGCAACCCGACTCTGCAAGGTTGCTTTTTATAAACATTCAACAGGATCAAGATACTATCTCAATACTCTGCTTCAGGCAGCTGTTTTTAGCCTGCGTATTCAGGGTAATCCGTTAAACCTTTTTCAGCACCACCGAACAATGTGTTTGGATCGTGCGCCGCAAGTGGATAACCATTTTGAATACGAGCTGGTAAATCTGGGTTCGCAACGAATGGACGACCAAAGCCAACCATGTCAGTTACGCCTTCAGCAACAGCTTTTTCGCCACGCTCGCTATCGTATTTACCCGCATAAATAAGGACACCATCATAAGCTTCACGAACTGCCGCTTTAAATGCTTTTGGCGTTTCAGGTGCATCGTCCCAATCAACCTCTGCAATGTGCAGGTAAACAATTTTGTAAAGGTTAAGTAGTGCTGCCGCCGCTGTGTAAGTCTCTACTGGCGTAGCGTCAACGGTACCATTCAAAGATGTGAATGGAGCAAGGCGTACACCAACACGGTCAGCACCAATCGCTTCAACCATAGCTTCAACCACTTCGCCTAGGAAGCGTAAACGGTTTTCAATTGAACCACCGTATTCGTCAGTGCGGTTGTTTGCTTCAGAATCGATGAATTGGTTGATTAAGTAACCATTCGCAGCGTGAAGTTCGATACCATCAAAGCCCGCTTCAATCGCATTCAAAGCCGCTTGGCGATACTGTTCAATCACCTCTTTGATGTCTTGTTTCGTCATCTCACGAGGTTCAACCACGTCAACAAAGCCCGGTTCATCAGTGCCGTTATCGATGAATACTTTTACGTTTTCTGCTTTAAGTGCAGAAGACGAGATTGGCTGTTCACCACCAATGTTGTCTGGGTGTGTTACACGGCCTACATGCCAAAGTTGAGCGAAGATAACGCCCTCTTTTTCATGTACGGCATCAGTCACTTTTTTCCAACCAGCAATCTGCTCGTCAGAATAGATACCTGGAGTCCAAGCATAGCCTTGACCCATAGGTGAAATTTGTGTGCCTTCAGCGATAATCAAACCTGCAGAAGCGCGTTGAGCGTAGTAAGCCGCCATCATGTCGTTTGCTGAATTACCAGGTTGCGTTGCACGAGAGCGCGTCATCGGTGGCATAACAATACGGTTTTTAAGCTCGATATTACCAAGTTGAATTGGTTGAAATAGTGCGTTTGTCATTGTTATATCCTCGATTAACCTAGTTGAATCAGTTCGATTTGGTAGCCGTCTGGGTCAGTAATAAAAGCGATATGAGTTGAACCGCCTTTCACTGGACCCGCTTCGCGAGTGACGTTGCCACCTAGCGATTTGATCTTGTCACATGCTGCGTAAATATCTTCTACACCCAATGCCAGATGACCAAACGCGCTGCCCATCTCGTACTCGTTAGTATCCCAGTTGTATGTTAGCTCGATAGTCGTGCCGCCTTGCTCGTAGCCAACAAAAACCAATGTGTAGCGGTAGTCTTTGTTTTCATGACGTTCAAGTTCCTTCATTCCCAATACCTTGGTGTAGAACTCGATAGACTTGTCTAAATCAGTAACTCGGATCATTGTGTGTAGGAATTTCATATTTCGCCCTTGATACTTTAATCTCAGCCTTGTCGTATGAAGTTAACTCATAGAATAAAGCTAAGTAGTGTTCGTTTAGGTTGACCTTGAGGCCACCTACTTCTCTGTTGCTAGGTATATTACTGAACACACACAAATCAGTGAAATTATTAAATATTCTCATTTTAATAATTTTTTGTTATTAAAATATTGGCTAGTACCAACTAAACGACACAAAAAAGGGAAGCCAATGCTCCCCTTAGATTTAGACTCTCAATTAAAATCGCAACCGCCTATCTTTAAGCGCCTTCGACATTGAGTCTGATGTACTGATGACTTGTTCTCTGAACCATTTATGAGCAGGGTCGCTGTTCTGCTTCTTCAACCAAATCAGGTAATGAGACATCGGCTGATATTCAAAGGGTGGCTTGAACAGCTGCAAACTTAACTTTTCTTGGAACTGCACGGCCATAGATAAAGGCACCACAGTGATGTAATCGGATTGGCTACACAGCAAGATGTTACTGAACAGCGAGCGTCCATGGAACACGATTTTACGCTGGGACAGATCCAAAGAAGTGTAGTGATTCAAACTGCGAACTTTGCGTCGCGTTCTGTCTAATACGGCGTGCTTTTCACTTAGGAACTGAGCTTCGCTGATCTCACCTTGAATTCTCGGGTGATCAGCTCGACACACGATCACAAACTCGCCTTCATAAAGTGTTTCACTGACGATACTGGGGTGTTCAGGCACCACAATATCGATCATCGCATCGAACTCTTGCGTCAAAAGATCTTCGTAAATGCGCTCATCACTGTCTGGTTGATCAAAGACTTCCAACGACAAGTTTTGATTAGGAAGCGCCGCGAAACTATTGAGCAGCACCCACTGTAAGTGCTCAGGTGCAGAAATAACAAACTTACGCTCAGAGGATTGCTCATCAAAATTAGCCATCGACTGAAACACGCCATTGAGTTCATTGATCGGCGCTTTAATTTGTTCATACAAGCTTTGCGCATAAGACGTAGGCGCAACACCTCTTCCTTTGCGAACAAAAAGCTCTTGGCCAATCTCTTTTTTTAGGCGGGCTAATGCGGTACTGATGGTCGATTGATTGGTACTGAGTTGATCCGCAGCTTTACTTAAACTGCCCTGCTCCATCACCGCAGAAAACACGGCAAGTAGATTGAAGTTGGGGATGTCGTTGCTCATATATCATTACTCGTTAGGCGACCATGAGCACCATGCTATCGTAAAAACGATAGAATGAAATAAGAATCCCTCGTTTAAAGTCCCAAATTGAGACACTAACATCCCGCGTAATTAGTTTCTTAATAGGCTTCCCCATGAAAAAACACTACCTTGCCATCACTATTGCGATGATGACGAGTAACGCGATGCTTTCAAACCCAGCACAGGCTGCGGCTCACCTTCTTCCTGAACTTGGTTCTCTCAACGCCAGTACCGCAGGCGCGGGGTCGGCAGCGTTAGCTGAAAGTGCGTTAACCGCATGGACTAACCCTGCCGCTATGTCTCAGCTAGAAAATCCTGAACTCACCGTCAATCTGGCCGGCCTCTACACAGACATCAACTATTCATATACAAACCCAACAGAGCGTTTTGACAATAACATTGATGCTGGTGGTTGGGCTCCGGTGGGAAGCTTCTACTTTGTTGCCCCTATCAACGACAAATTTCACGCTGGTTTTGCTTTGGCTTCTCAAGGTGGTTCGGGGATCGATTATGGTGATAACTTTTCTGGGCAGCGTTTATTAAAGAACGTTGAATTCATGACTGTTCAACTGATGCCTTCGATATCTTACAAAGTGAATGAGCAGTTCTCATTGGGTGCCTCAGTCAATGCGGAATACCTTACTGCGAACGGCGAGTTGAATCCTTTTATCGGCACTGGCAACATTGGATCTGAACACTTATTCAAAGCAGACGCGGATGATTTCACGGTTGGCTACTCTCTTAGCGCCTTTTACCAACCGAACGAACAACACCGTTTTGGCTTTATGTACCGCTCTGAACTTGCTCACTACGGTGAGGGTGATCTTCAACATTCGGCTAGCGATACCAAACGTGATGTTGGACTCGACTTTATCATGCCTCAACACATCCAAATTAGCGGTGTGCACGCCGTCAATGACCAATGGGACATGCTGTGGGGTGTGACTTGGTATGACCTATCAACTTGGACTGACCTCACACTAGACATCAATGATAACTCAGTCAAAGTTGTCGACCGTAACTTTGACGATGTGTGGAACCTAGCCATAGGTACTCATTACCAAATCACCCCAACCTTGCGACTAGAAACAGGCATCAGCTACGAAACTTCGCCGCAAGATGACGCAACTCATCAATATATGGATCTTCCTGTAGGCGAAACCAAGCGTATCGGCGCAGGTGTTACCTATGCGCTAAACAAGAGCTGGGAACTACGCGCTTACTACGATTACATCGATCTGGACGAGCCTGAGTTGAATTACTCAAACGGGCAAGTTATCAATGTTCAAGGCGCTTATGACAACAGAGCACACTTCTTTGGTATGCAAGCGAACTACCGCTTCCTGTAAAGCATCAGTCTCGACCTTTTCGTCGATTATCTGTGAGTAACGCAAGTGCCTGATTCATGGCTTCACTCGTGCACTACATCAAGGCCTAGCTATCCGCTAGGTCTTTCTCTATCTGTTCTTCAACTGCAATATTTCATCCCCATTCAACATCGCATTTGATTGGGTTAGATTACATACTCAATAGAACTTAAACAATACGATATTGTCTCGTTTATCATGACACTGTGTTCAGCGTCATTGAGATATACATTTGAGCAATTAAAGCTACAATATTTCGAATCCAGCACTCTACCGTAAATAGAAACGTATTTTCCCAGTGTTCAAAAACCTATTATCAGTTATATGTCATCCATCATTCGTTTCTATTACTCCCTTTATTGTAAGAAGCGTGTAAAAAGATGAATTCCGCCAAATTTCTTATTGATGCTTTTATTAGTCATTTCATTGATCCAAACCAAATTAACTAACGATGTTTTAAAGCCGAATTTGAGCGCTAGCAAATAATTCAACCTACCGATTTAGAGTGATAGCGACTCATCGTAATTACGATATTATCAAATCGTAATTCTGGGTAGATACTGCTCAAAACTCTTCCTATTATCCTGCTAACAAATCAATTCTTAGCCCAAACAGAATGCTGACAAATGTTTTACAACACTATGTCAATGACCATGGAAGATCCCCTCGACAGACGAGGTATTACACGTAAAGAAGACAATAGCGAAAAGAACGAGTCTAATATTTCGTTCAACAGTGCATCGTCATTCAACCTGCGTTTCAGGCTAACAATAAGAATTGGTTTGTAGGGAAGCATATTCGCTTCTTGATACCGAGAATCGGTTGTCTGGACTGAGTAGTATCACTTTAAATACCATCTATACCCGTGATCATTG
>NZ_JBFRRH010000069.1:0-34209 GCF_041472995.1 Vibrio sp. 10N.261.46.A3
CAAGTTGATTCGGTATAGTTCTTTTAAATTGGATTTGATGTTTTTAAGAATACCAATAGCTTCATCTAATTGCTGAGTGTCTAGTCTTCTTCCAAGAGTAAGAGAGTTGACTATTTTTTTGTTTATAGCGGTTTTATCACTTATCAAGCTGTTTATAAGTTCAATTGTGTGAGGGTTTCTATAAGTATAGTTGAAGTTCAGAACCATCTTTAGATTATTATTTACCAAGTTAGAGCGTGCTGCGTACTCGGATATTATTGCTTTTCTTTCTTTATCTATTTCAACATACTCTAAAAAACTATTTCTATACTCACCAATCAGCTTAAGGATTTTTTCTTCATTGTGATCATTTAAATCTAATGTCAGCCTGTTGGCTTCTTCAATATAGTTCAATGCTTCGTTTAGATGTTTTTCACTAGTATCTTTGACATAACCAACAGTGTTAAGACGAGCTCTATCCAAAGAAAATATCAACTCTCCGGTTGTATGAATACGTTTAAGTACTTCAAAAACTTTATTGGTTCCAGCCCAAGTACCAATTGCCGTGGCGACAAGGAGGGTAAAAACTAAAAGAAAGCTAATCATGATTAGCTTAATACGGCTCTCTTTTTTCTCACTCTTAGATAATTGATCAAAGTTTGGGATCATTTTGGGCATACATACTCGGACTAATATTAGAAATTTACGACGTTGTGAGAGCACTGATAACTATCATCTGAATTACAGTAGTTTAACGGCAGATTCTATATAAGGAAGTGGTTTTTGGCGAAAATTTATTTTGTTGGCTGGTCAAAAAAATCATGTGCTTCGGTGATGGCTAGCGTAAGGTTCTCAAGTTCCTTAGTAAATAATCGTGTCGCTTCGAGTTTCTATTGGTGCCTGTGATTCACTAATGTTTTTCCAACTAAAGGGATAATCGGAACGGGGATGTTCAACTAGAATATAGGCATAAGTTTTACAGTGTAAATGATCGTGTTGAGATCGTTTACATCCCTACATAAAGCGGCGCGCGATGCTGCTAAATAATAACTAGGAAGGAATGAGACAATGTCTTCTGCATTTTACCAACAGATTCAAACTCAAATCGAAGAAGTTAAAGAAGAAGGTCTTTACAAGTCTGAGCGCATTATTACTTCTGCACAAAAAGCAGCGGTTTCTATCTCGACTGGTGAAGAAGTACTAAACTTCTGTGCAAACAACTACTTAGGCCTTGCTAACCACCCAGCTCTTATCGAAGCAGCTAAAGATGGTATGGATCAGCACGGTTTTGGTATGGCTTCAGTACGTTTCATCTGTGGTACTCAAGATTCTCACAAAGAACTAGAGCAAAAGCTTTCTACGTTCCTAGGTAAAGAAGACACTATCCTTTACACATCTTGTTTTGATGCAAACGCTGGTTTGTTCGAAACAATTCTAGGTAAAGAAGACGCAATCATCTCTGACGCACTAAACCACGCATCTATCATCGATGGCGTTCGTCTGTGTAAAGCAATGCGTTTCCGTTACTCGAACAACAACATGGAAGAGCTAGAGCAGCAACTTATCGCTGCTAAAGAAGCTGGCGCTCGTCACACACTAATCGTAACTGACGGTGTGTTCTCAATGGACGGCGTAGTGGCTAACCTTCCTGCTATCTGTGACCTTGCAGACAAGTACGATGCACTAGTAATGGTTGATGACTCTCACGCAGTGGGCTTCATGGGCGAAAACGGCGCGGGTACTCACGAGTTCCACAACGTTGTAGACCGTATCGATATCATCACTGGTACGCTAGGTAAAGCAATGGGTGGCGCTTCAGGCGGTTACACTTCTGGTAAGAAAGAAGTGATCGACTGGCTACGTCAGCGTTCTCGTCCATACCTATTCTCTAACTCTGTTGCACCTGCAATCGTATCTGCGTCTATCCGCGTTCTAGATCTTCTAGCGGAATCTGGCGATCTACGCACTCAACTATGGGAAAACTCTGCTCACTTCCGTACTCGCATGGAAGAAGCTGGCTTCACTATGGGCGGTGCAGACCACGCAATCATCCCAATCATGCTTGGTGATGCAAAAGTAGCGGCTGAGTTCGCTGAGCGCGCACTAGAGAAAGGCATCTACGTTGTAGGTTTCTCTTTCCCTGTAGTACCAAAAGGTCAAGCTCGTATCCGTACGCAAATGTCTGCTGCACACTCTCGTGAGCAACTAGACCGCGCAATCGATGCGTTCATCCAAGTTGGTAAAGACATGGGTATCATCTAATTTTAAAGGGGTGCCACGAGCATCCTTTAATTAGATAGAGCAACACCCAGTAGAACATATAGATTTTTGATTCTCGCCTTACAGTTAGGCGAGATGAACTAGGTAACATTATGAAAATTAAAGCACTTTCTAAGCTTAAGCCAGAAGAAGGCATTTGGATGACCGAGGTTGAAAAACCTGAAATGGGTCATAATGATCTTCTTATCCGTATTAAGAAAACCGCAATTTGTGGTACTGACGTACATATCTACAACTGGGATGAGTGGTCACAAAACACAATCCCAGTACCTATGGTAGTAGGTCACGAATACGTAGGTGAAGTTGTTGGCATCGGCCAAGAAGTTCGTGGTTTTGAAATCGGCGACCGTGTATCTGGCGAAGGTCACATCACATGTGGTCACTGTCGTAACTGTCGTGGCGGCCGTACTCACCTTTGTCGTAACACAACAGGTGTTGGTGTTAACCGCACTGGTGCGTTCTCTGAGTTCCTTGTGATCCCTGCGTTCAACGCATTTAAGATCCCTGCAGAAATCTCTGACGACCTCGCTTCAATCTTCGACCCGTTTGGTAACGCAGTACACACAGCGCTTTCTTTCGACCTAGTAGGCGAAGACGTGCTAATTACTGGTGCTGGCCCAATCGGTATCATGGCTGCAGCTGTTGCTAAGCACGTTGGTGCTCGTCACGTTGTTATCACTGACGTAAACGAATACCGCCTAGATCTTGCTAAGAAAATGGGTGTGACTCGCGCAGTAAACGTGATGGAAGAGAAGCTTGAAGACGTAATGTCTGATCTTGGCATGACTGAAGGCTTCGATGTAGGCCTAGAAATGTCTGGTAACCCATCTGCGTTCAACAGCATGCTGACTAACATGAACCACGGCGGTAAGATCTCTCTACTAGGTATTCCCCCATCAGATATGGCAGTAGACTGGAACCAAGTTATCTTTAAAGGTTTGGTTATCAAAGGTATCTACGGTCGTGAGATGTTCGAAACTTGGTACAAGATGGCTTCATTGATCCAATCTGGCCTAGATCTAACACCAATCATTACTCACCACTACAAAGTGGACGACTTCCAGAAAGGCTTCGACATGATGCGCTCTGGTATGTCTGGTAAAGTAATTCTTGATTGGGAATAAGCAAAAGGAGTAAACACTCCCAAGCTTCCTGATTAATTGAAAATGCCTCAAAGCGATTTGGGGCATTTTTGTATTTAAATTCTACCTAGGGTTAACTTATCTCTCTGTCACTTAATGGCCATTTTACTGCCCAGTAATCTCTAAAATACTCAATAAGCAGTTACATCTTATTGTTTTACTATTGAAGAGAGGGCTCATGGCTTGTAAACCACTTGCACTGATAATAACTGGACTATTATTAACGCCGAATTTTGCTAGCGCTAAGGTCGACATTTCTAAATCTGAAAGCGATCAAGCGGCAGAACAGGCAGCAAAGGAACTTGCAAACCCAAACACAGCTTACGCTAGCCTCAACTTAAAACTTGAGTATTCAGGTGGTTACGATGGTGGAGGGGATGCTTTCGCGACCGTAATACAGCCGACACTGCCGTTTCCAATGGATAATGGTGATAAAGTGATCTTCCGCCCGGCTATCTCTTATGTACAGAATGATTTCCATGTGGATACACCAGCAGGCTCGCAGCATATGGATCAGTCTGGCGTTACAGACATCTCATTTGATTTAGCTTATGCGCCTAAAATGGAGGGCGGTACCATTGTCGCTTTCGGTCTCTTTGCTTCTTTGCCGACGGGCAGCAGTGACTTAACGGCGGATCAATTTGCTGTCGGGCCTGAGTTTATGGTCGGGAAGGCGAGTAGTGAACGAGTTGTCGGTATGTTCCCCAACCACTTGTATGGCGTTTCTGGAGACGGAGCCGACCATTCTGATACTCGAATCAACAAGACATCGACACAAGTGTTTTGGGTAGAGATATTAGGAGGAGGTTGGACGGTTGGCTCTGCGCCGACATTCACTTATGACTGGAATAAGGATCAGGCGGAAATTCCGTTAAACATTAGTGTTAGTAAAACAACGGTTCTGAATGGACGCCCTTGGAAGTTTGGCATTGAAGCGAACTATTACCTTGAGAAAGACGAAAAAACGCGTCCAGATTTTATGTTGAGCTTTAATATCAGCCCTGTGGTGGAAAATAAATTGGCGTCTTTATTCGACTAGTTTTATTTCCCTTATGACATTAAATAGGCTAAAGCTTGATATTAATTGGGATAGCTTTAGCCAATTAGCTGAATATGTCACTCCAACATATATTGAATGAAGCGTAAATAAAATAACCAAAGATGAGCGTTAAAAATAACCAAAAACCAATGTCCTTTTTAAATTTATCAAGGATATTTCTCATTCTGCATATTCCTCGTAACTTAAGCCCACTAAAAATTTGGTTTTCTACCAACTGGATTTGGTCTAGATTTTCGGTTTTTAATAAACAGCGCTAATGGCGAGTTAGTGACAATCTCTTGCCTTGCTTCTTCTATCTCTTTGAGTTGTTTACAGTGAGCAAATTGAAACGGGTTACAGTAGCTTTTCTTGGTGTAGCCAAATACATTGGTGTGGTAGCAGATAAACCATTCGTCACTGCTAAAGCTAGATACAACGATACCCATGTCGTAAAACTCTAACAGCCCATTCGCGTCAATGTTTATGCTTTGCGCTCGGATTCGATAATCTAGGTACTGACCTTTAACTAGCTTTGTCGATTTTACTTTCCAATTCTTCATCTCTACTCCTAGAGGAAAATGTTCTTTGTGGGAGTGTTCGGTTCTTTGAGATAAGTCATTTGGGATAACTTTATTCTATAACCATTCATATATTTATTGTTATACGGTTTCGGAGTATGGCGACTTTCAATCTTGCAGGACTTGGCTTGTCGCCATACTTTCCTTTTCGTGGGGGTTCTATCTCTAAGTTTCGTTTTCTCTATGAGGGTAGATGCTAAACACATATGGCTTGCTACGCAATATGACAGATGTATGTATAAATTTAACCGATGTTAAATTTCTTTGAATGTTAACAATGCCAAGACAGTAGAAATATAGTAATTAATCGAGTGTGGTTTAGGAAGGAAGTAGAAATAGTTTTTTGGTAAGTTCTAATCATTAAATATAAGTATGAACTTAAAGTTTTAATTACTGTTTCATTATCTCTTTATAACGCGTATAAAAAATCCGACATTGGCGAACCAATATCGGATTTAAAATTCAGCAGATTGTTGGCGCTAGTCGTATTAACCAGCAGCAACCTGCATGATGAGACCACAGATGTAAGCGCCGTATGTACCGAGAGCGTAACCCAATACCGCCATTAGGATACCTACTGGTGCTAATGCTGGGTGGAATGCAGCCGCGACGATAGGTGCCGATGCAGCGCCGCCTACGTTAGCTTGGCTACCTACAGCCATAAAGAACAATGGTGCACGAATTAGCTTCGCCATCACAATCATCAGAAGGGCATGAATAGTTAACCATGTAATACCAATGAAGAAGTAACCTGGGTTGTCTAAGATAGCTGTGACATCCATTTGCATACCGATAGTTGCAACTAGGATGTAGATGAATGCTGAACCGACTTTAGACGCGCCGCTGTGCTCAAGGCTGCGTGTAGATTTGAAGCATGAAGCGATCAGTGCGAACGTTGTCACCATTACGATCAGCCAGAAGAAGCCAGATGTTAGGCTGTATTTCGCAAGCTCTGGCGCGTTGGTTGAGATCCATGGTGCAATCATGTCACTGAATAAGTGAGCTAAACCCGTCAAACCGAAAGCAATTGCCGTGATCTTCATAAGATCGGTTGTTGTTGTTGGGCGAGCGTTCTCTTCTTGGTATTTAGATACCGTCTCTTTTAGCTCTTCGATAGATGATGTGTCTGCTTTTAACCATGCATCAATTTTCTTCTGGCGACCTGCCATGATAAGTAACACGGCCATCCAAATGTTCGCACAGATAACATCAACCGTAATCATTGCAGAGAATAGTTGATCATCAACCTCGAACACTTCTTTCATTGCTGCTTGGTTCGCACCGCCGCCGATCCAAGAACCAGCCACAGTTGTAAGGCCACGCCATACATCGCCAGATACGAGGTCAGGGTTAACTTGGTCGATAATTAAAATCGCCAAAGGGCCACCAATGATGATGCCGACAGTACCCGTTAGGAACATGATGACGGCTTTTGAGCCAAGGCCGAAGATTTTGCGTAAGTCAGCTGAGATGATCAGTAGAACGAGTGCGCTTGGTAATAGGTAACGACTTGCAACAAAGTACAGCTTTGAGTTTGATGCGTCGATGATGCCTAGGCTGTTCAATAGAGAAGGAACAAAGTAACAGAGCAATAGACCCGGAACGAACGAGTAGAATTTTTTCAGTGCGCTATTTTGGCTACTTTCCGTGATAAAAACACCGCCAAGAATAACAGCTAACATGCCCATTATTACAGCATCATTAGTAATCATTATTATATCTCCTTTAAGGTGAGCGCAAAGGTCTCACTTTTTGAATTGCAGGACTATACCGACAACCGCCATTCGTTACAAATTGTAACGTTAGACATACTTTGAAATGTTTATGTTAATTTTGATGGTTTTAATTTGTGAATGTCGTGCGTTATTTATTTGATTGGTGAATGAATTTGTTAGGGCTTTTGCGGCGTATTTCGATATATGCAATGTAATTCAAGCCTTAGAGAGTGGTCGCTATGAATTGGGTGGGTGCTTGAATGGCAGGAATGAGTGCATATATAGCCATGTTTATGGTGTGGTTTATGCAGGGTTGGAATGTTTCAATAATGTAAAAATTGAATCCACTTTTGCTATGTGGTCAGAAATTAAAAATTTTAGCTAGATCACACAAATCTCTCGGATTACGAGTTTCAGCACCTGATACTTATGCTCATTTGACGTTTTGTAGGGGGTAAATGAAAGAAAAAGCGGCTTAAATAGCCGCTATTGATGGTTGAATTGCATGGTTATCTAGAGCTGAAGTCTAGATGCTGCTTAAGACTCTTCTTCCTCAAAGCCATCTGCATAGCCTTTTGGTGGAGGTGTCCAACCACGCTCAGATCGAGAGTGTTTGTCTGAACGGTCTTTCTTCATATCTTCTTTCATTGCTTCTTCAAGGTGAATGAAGATTTGTCGGTAGTTGTTGTCGTAGCGTGGATTCTCTTCCGCTTCAGACCAAGCTTGGTAAAGCTTTTCAGACTTACGACTCTCAACGCGTTGATACGTCGATTTTTGCTGCTCGACGAAGAATGGGTGATGACCCAAAGAACGCAAGGCTTCAGCGCCCATTTCAAGAGCAGAATGGTAGGTCTCTGATTCCACAAAGTCTGCCCCCGCTTCTCTTAGGCGATAACTATGACCACGGTCGAATGCACGCGCTAAGATTTTCACTTTAGGGTAGGTGTGTTTAACGTACTTCACTAACTCAACACTTGAGTCTTGATTATCGATTGCTACTACTAGCATCGCGGCTTCTTCGATTCCGGCGGTATGCAATAAGTCGTGACGTGTCGCATCACCAAAGTAAGATTTGATATTGATAGAGCGCAGTAAGTCTACTTGGTTCGCTTGGTGATCCAGAACCACAGTATTGACATCGTTCGACACCAGCAAGCGGTTAACGATTTGACCGAATCGACCAATGCCCGCAATGATAACGGTACCTTTCTCTTCGATGGTATCTTCTTCTCGGTCGTTAGATTTTTGTTCGTAACGCGGCAGAATCACTTTATCAAATAGAATGAACAGCCCTGGCGTTAGGAACATTGAAAGTGCCACAACCAGCGACAATGTTTGGACGATGTCTGCAGGTAATACGTGGTTTTGAGCTGAGAAGCTCAGTAGTACAAAACCAAACTCACCGGCTTGCGCCAAGCTCAATGTAAACAGCCAACGGTCGCTGTTTTTGATTTTGAAGATCAATGCCAACGTAAATAGCACCAAGGCTTTAAGAAGCATAACGCCAAGGGTGAGGCCAATGATCAAACCAAAGTCGTTGAATAGAACATCAAAGTTGATGCCAGCACCAACGGTAATGAAGAACAAGCCAAGTAGCAGCCCTTTAAACGGGTCAATATTAGACTCAAGCTCGTGGCGGAATTCACTGTTTGCCAATACCACACCCGCAAGGAAGGTACCCAAAGCCGGTGATAGGCCGACTAGGCTCATCAGTGCAGCAATACCAATCACCAACATAAGTGCGGTTGCAGTAAAGATTTCACGCAGGCCTGAGCTTGCCACGAAGCGGAACAGTGGACGACTCAAGAAGTGTCCGCCGACCACAACAATCGCAATAGATGCCGTGATCACAAGGCCATAAGCCCAACCGGGTAGACCAGCAACAAGGCTTAACTCTTCATGATGATCAGAAGCGGAAGCGACCGCGCTTTGTGCAGCTTCAATTAATTCTGGCAAGGCTAATAGAGGGATAAATGCCAACATAGGGATGACGGCAATATCTTGGAACAGTAGGACTGAGAAAGCGTTCTTGCCGCCTTCTGTTTTGGATAGCCCTTTTTCGTTAAAGGTTTGGAGAACAATCGCGGTAGATGACAGTGCGAAGATCAAACCGATAGTCAGCGCAATGGTCCAAGGCTGCCCAAAGAACAGAGCAATACCCATTACAATCGCGGTCGTGCCACCAACTTGTAGACCACCCAGCCCCATAAGTCGGTTTCTCATTGCCCAAAGCATCTTAGGTTCAAGTTCAAGACCGACCAAGAACAGCATCATAACCACACCGAACTCGGCAAAGTGTTGAATGGTTGTGGTCTCTTCACCCACTAGACCAATGATTGGGCCAATCACAACACCAGCAATGAGGTAACCCAACACAGAACCAAGGCCAAGTCTTTTGGCAATAGGCACGGCAATAACTGCTGCGACCAAGTAGATAAAAGCTTGTAGAAAATATCCCGTCATTATTTAACCTCTGCCATTAGTTCTTCTACGTAGTGGTTGAGTTTTTCTGCTTTGCTGGCTTTCTTGATATTGATCTTACCGGCAACTAACGCCTCTAACAGCACTTTATAGCTATCGACATGCTCTTGAATGCGGTTTTCTTCCAACGCGGTACGCGAGCCAAATAACGCAAAGGGCGCGAGGTAGTTCATCCCACACAGAGAAGCGGTTTGTTCGATTGGATGAAGCAGTTCTCGAATCGTGAAATGGTTATAGCCATCACTTTGGTAGGCATCTTTTTTACCACCTGCAGTGATGCTGCATAACAAGTTTTTGCCCTGTAGTTCATTGCCATCGGCGCCGTAGGCGAAGCCGTATTCAAGAACAAGGTCTTGCCATTCTTTAAGAATTGCCGGTGTTGAGTACCAATACAAAGGGAACTGAAAAATGATGATGTCATGGTCTAACAGGCGTTTTTGTTCACGGTCGATGTTGATTTTAAATGTCGGATACTCGGCATAGAGATCGACACAGGTAACACCGTCAACGCGTTTGGCTTGTTCAAATAAGGGTTTGTTTGCTTCAGAACGATGTTGAGAAGGGTGGGCGAATAGCACCAAGACTCGATTTTTCGACATATAGCCCTCTTTGTTCATTAACGAATAATATTTATTGGAATTATAGTTATACAATAATAGAAGAATGGTTGAACAACAACGAATTAGCCCATACTTATCTAGTTAGATGCGCGTGTTTTTAGGGACTTAATTATATAAAACACCCGTCAATTTGAGTATTTCCGGCACACGCAGCCAATGACTGCGTAAAACTAATTATTCGCTAATAATAAAAGCGAATAGGTGCATTTTATGTCACCGTTGGCGGGTAACGTAAATAATCCAATAACCCTACATAGAACGATAATGAATAAAGGAAAAAACTATGAGCATGGACTTGCGTCAACAATGTGATTTGTTGCTTTCCGGTCATCTAGAACCGACACCAGCACAAACATTCGCTCAGATGGCTGAATGGTGTGAAACACACAATGTGAGCCATGATAGCTATGGTGATGGCGAGTTTATCAAGAGCTTTGAAAACAAGGTCGCAGAGCTGCTTGGTTATGAAGCCGCCGTGTTTGTGATCACTGGCACCATGAATCAACCCACAGCATTAGAAATTGCCTGCCAAGAGAAAAGAAACCCACTAGTAGCGATGCATGAGTCGAGTCATATCATGCGCCATGAACGCCAAGGGTATCAGCTCCAAAATCGTTTCAACGTGCTTCCAGTCGGCAACGTATTTCGCACTTGGAATGTTGATGACTTAAAGGCGTGGCCTGATGAGATCGCAGCCGCCCTGTATGAGTTGCCGATGCGCGAAATTGGTGGTCAATTGCCAGAGTGGGAAGAGCTTGAAGCTATAAAGCAATACAGCAAAGAACAATCGATTCATCTTCATATGGATGGTGCGCGTTTGTGGGAATGTGGCGCGTATTACCAAATGCCATACAGCGAAATTGCTAAGGGTTTTGATAGTGCCTATGTTTCGCTTTATAAGGGGCTGAACGGCCTCGGTGGTTCACTGTTACTGGGCGATAAAGCCTTTGTCGCGAAAGCATCGGCGTGGATGAAGCGCCAAGGTGGTAATGTTTATCACCGAACGCCTTATGTGGTTTCAGCAGCGATGCAGTTTGATGAACGACTAGAACAGATGCCTGCTTTATACGAACGCACCAAACAGGTTTATCAAATCCTCCAAGATTACCCTCAGTTTACGGTTAACCCGCAGCAACCGCAGGTCAACATGCTTCACCTCTATTTACCTGTGAGTTACGAAGACGGCATTATCGTGAGAGATAACATAGCGAAGAAACACAAGGTTTGGATAGGAAACCCAGCGATCAGCGAACTGCCAAATCAATGTAAGATTGAATGGTATGTAGGGGATAACTTACTGAACCTGCCTGATCATGAGCTGATCGACATTCTTGATTTTATTAACGAAGAGCTGATTTGATTAACTAAGGGTTAATTTGATTGCGGAAGAGTTGAGTTGATTACAGAAGAACGGAGCTAATGGAAATGGATACAGGAAATCGGTCCGGTATCCATTTATGCAGCTAGGATGACAGGCTCTGTTACATATACTGGTTGATGTACACATCGACTAAGAACATGAACACTGGAACCGTGCTGAGAAGTCCGAAGAAGACGATTGGCACCCAGTTTTTGATTTTCTTTTTAGGTTGCTCAGTGTTATTCATAAATTCGGCCTTAAATTCGTTGTTGAGTCTGTTTAGCTTTTTGGTACTAAAAATCTAAGTGTATGGTATCAAATAAATGGGTTTAGCCCTAAGTGGATTTAGAGAATCGTGGTGTATATCAATCACATAAAATGTAAGTGATTCATAAACGGTTCATAAAGGTTCAACAATAATGAACCTATTAGAACAAGCATTGCCTTACTCGGCATGTCAAATAAACAGCATTCAAAGATTTGGAGAATACAGAATGAAAACAATAGGAAACATCATTTGGTTTCTGTTCGGTGGCGTATTTATGGGACTGGCTTGGTGGTTCTTCGGACTGCTCGCATTCCTAACCATCGTTGGTATTCCATGGGGTAGAGCGTGTTTTGTTATGGGTAACTTCTCATTCTTCCCATTTGGTCAGGAAGCGATTTCACGTGACGAACTAACCAATGAAATGGACATCGGCACGAGCCCGCTAGGTGTGATTGGTAACGTTATTTGGTTCTTATTTGCGGGGATCTGGCTTGCGATTGGTCACATCATGTCAGCTGTGGCGTGTTTCATTACCATCATTGGTATTCCGTTCGCGATTCAACACCTGAAGCTAGCGGTTATCTCGCTGGCGCCAATCGGTAAGACGGTTGTCGATAAACGTGAAGCAGAAGCGGCGCGAGTAAGAAATTACAAAGGTTAAGATTACACTCCCAGCCTGATTGAACTGAAAAGCACATCGCATGATGTGCTTTTTTTGTGCCTCTGTTCTTATCTCTCGATAGTTATCTCACAAACACTAACTAGATATTATCGAGCTAGACATTGTTGAACAGAACTTCAAGCCGCAGGGTGATGTTGGCTTCTTCGGTATGTTTCTCATGGGGTTCCCGTTCCCATTGATAACGAGGGGTGAGTTCGTAGAACAGCCACTCTTTCCATACGTTTTGTCGGTAGGTAACCGAAACCTGAGCGTATTCGTAATGATTATGAGGCTCATCCGTTGCATTAATCGTGGCGCTATATTGAAGTGCTTGGTCTTGAGCAAGATAGTGATACAAGGTTAGCCCTGTACCATAGTTCCAACCTTTAAGGTCGTCGTTGTACCCTGCAAAGCTTGACCATCGAGCCAAGAAATCATCACTCAAAGAAAGATCAAAATCGATGTCAGTGATTTCGCCAGTCTCTTGTTTTTCTTGATATACACGTTGGGTAAGCCTGAATACCGCATCGGTGGTGAGAGGGTAGGTAAAACGGTAGCGAGCTTCGATACGCGGTCGTAACGTCGCCTTAATATTGAAGCTACTGTAACCCTTGGCATAGGCGTCGTAACGCAGGCCTAATGCACTTTCCAACTCATCGGAATCATTTGGAAAAAAATCCAAGAACTCTTCATCGCTAACAGATTCGTAGATCAATTTTAGGCGTTTGCTGACAAAAGGAAGATGCAGACGCGCATTGAGCTTGGTCGAGTAGTCTAGCTCCCCACCTTCAGAATAAATAAAATCGTTATACCAACGCACAGATGTGCCAGCTCTGGCATCTTCGGTTATTCGGTCATCAACAAAGAAGCTATCGAACCAGAGTGCAGGTTGGCAAAATTTACTGTTCAGGAAATGGTAAGCCTTTTCGACAGGGGCGTCTTCTAACGGCTGACTGTGGCACTCATTCTGTTCCTCTGCCTGAACGGAGTATGAAATGATTGACGCCAATAATGAGGTGCTAGCTATCCTACGACTCAATGGAACCTGTTTGTTATTCTATATATCAATAGTTTGACTATAACCAAGCGATTGCAACAATGCGACTTTTTAGTGATTAGTGATTAGTGATTAGTGATTAGTGATTAGTGATTAGCGAGGAAGGTAAAGGTTTGAAAGGGATTGGATAGAAAAAAGAAAACGGACTCACAAGGTGAGTCCGTTTGTGTTGGTATCGATTGGTTTCTAGAACCTAGATTACATTGCCGCTTCGAAGATTGCTGAGATCTCTTCGTGAGTTGCTTGTTTAGGGTTGGTGAAACCACAAGCATCTTTCAGTGCATTATCAGACAGCGTTGGGATATCTTCTAGTTTCGCACCAAGTTGCGCGATACCTGTTGGGATGTTCACGTCGTTTGCAAGTTGAACAATCGCGTTGAGCGCAGCTTCTGCGCCTTGTTCTGCCGTCATGCTTTCAACATTCACACCCATTGCTTTTGCCACATCACGTAGACGCTCAGGGCAAACTTGTGCGTTGTAGCGTTGAACGTGCGGCAGCAGGATAGCGTTACATACACCGTGTGGAAGGTCGTAGAAACCACCCAGTTGGTGCGCCATTGCGTGAACATAGCCAAGAGAAGCGTTGTTGAACGCCATGCCTGCCATGAACTGTGCGTAAGCCATCTGCTCACGAGCTTCAATGTCTTCACCGTGCGTAACCGCTGTTCTTAGGTGTGCTTGTACAAGCTCGATTGCTTTAATTGCTACAGCGTCTGTAATTGGCGTTGCTGCGATTGAAACGTAAGCTTCGATTGCGTGCGTTAACGCATCCATACCCGTTGCTGCAGTCAGTGATGCAGGTTTAGCAAGCATCAACTCTGGGTCGTTTACTGAGATAAGCGGTGTTGTGTGCTTATCAACGATAGCCATTTTAATGTGACGAGCTTCGTCAGTAATGATGCAGAAACGAGTCATCTCAGATGCTGTACCAGCTGTGGTGTTGATAGCAATCAATGGCATCATCGGCTTTTCAGATTGGTCTACGCCTTCGTAATCTGCAATCTTGCCGCCGTTAGAAGCAACCAGAGCGATACCTTTTGCACAGTCGTGTGGAGAACCGCCACCTAGAGAAACAACAAAATCACAATCGTTGTCAGTCAGCAATTCTAGACCATCGTTCACGTTAGTGATGGTTGGGTTTGGTTGAGTGCCGTCGAATACAACTGCATCTACGCCACGCTGGCTAAGAAGGTCTTGTACCTGCTTAACTACGCCAATTTGGTTCAGGATCTTATCAGTAACGATCAGACCTTTTTTAAAGCCTTGAGACTGAATGCTATCAGCAGCATCCTTCAGACAGCCAGTACCCATGAAGTTGATTGTAGGGATGTAAAATGCAGTAGACATTGGAAAACTCCGTTAATTATGATTTTTGGTTTCTTTTATGTTGTCGGTAATCAGAAGGGAGTCTTTTGATCTGAGATAAGTTTGAGCCCGAACTACCACTTTGTAACTATGTGGTGTGATAGGGCTCATATAGCAATCGTTTTTATGGTTTTATTGTGTGTTTATTATCAACAGCGAAAAGCTGAATTTTGATAGATATGCAGGGATATTAATGAATAATGTGGCGAAAAATACACATTATCGTCTTGGTTCATCTTCGTTAGAAAGGGTTATTTCAAGTTCAGGCTGGGTTAGACGATGTGTAGGTTCTGCTTCTGAAATTTCATTTTCTTCTGGCTCTTCATCATAGTATTTAACAAGAAAAGGAGTAAGCATGACAGATGACGGTAAGAAGTGCTTCATAATACCTCCGGGTATTTGAGTGTATTTCTTGTATGGTATTGGTTTAATATGTGGCAAAATTTGCGATACATCATGACTTGTTGCTTGTTTTCTATAAATTCTTAGAACTATATTCAGGCTCACAAAAATGGTAGTAGAATGCACACTTGGCCTTTGAGGCTAAGAAAGCACAAAAATAACACGGCTAGATAGCGCGAATAATAGGACAGATAATGAAGTACGATTGGATATTCTTTGATGCAGATGAAACCTTGTTCCATTTTGATGCCTATCAAGGAATGAAGCTGATGTTTTCTCGTTTTGGAGTAAATTTCAGCGAGCAAGATTATTCGGCTTACCAAAAGGTTAACTTGCCACTTTGGGTCGATTACCAAGATGGTCGTATTACCGCAGACCAACTGAAACACACCCGCTTCGAAAGTTGGGCCGAGAAACTAGAGACAACAACGGCTGCTTTAAACAGTGCATTTTTAACAGCGATGGCAGATATCTGTTCATTATTACCTGGTGCACAAGAGTTGATGGAGTCTTTAAAAGGCAAAGTGAACATGGGCATCATTACTAACGGTTTTACAGAGTTGCAGTCAATTCGTTTAGAGCGCACAGGAATGACGGATTATTTTGATCACGTGATCATTTCTGAAGAGGTTGGGGTAGCCAAACCGGATGCTGAGATTTTTGAATATGCGCATAAGCTGGTTGGATTGCCATCGAAGCAAAGAGTATTGATGGTCGGGGATAACCCGCATTCCGATATTCTAGGTGGGTTAGATTTTGGCATCGAAACGTGTTGGTTAAACAGTCAAGAAAAGGCAACACCAGCGGGTATCAATCCTCACTATCAGGTGAAGTCTTTGGCTGACTTGCAAGCTCTGCTGCTGGCTTAGTTAATAACTGCCTGCCATTACTGAATACGCAATCATAACTGGTTGATTTCGTTAATCGACCAATGCTTTGTAAATTGATTGGCGTTTCGTTAGTGGATAGATGCTTCGTTAATTGATTAATGTTTCGTAAATTGATAGATGCTTTGTAAATAAATTGTTGATGGCCGAGTACGAAAATGTACTCGGCCAATTATTTTGAACTTGGTTTAACCATAGAGTGACCATCAAAACAGATAAAGGAAAAGGCGTGCTGAAATCTCATCGTTATAGCTGCTACGGTATTATCGCCATTTTACTATGGAGCTGCTTGATTGCTCTGTCTCGTAGTGTCTCAGAACAGCTAGGTCCAATTGGTGGCGCGGCCAGCCTTTATACGGTGAGTTCGTTGTTGTTGGTTTGTGTTATGGGGCTACCTAAGCTTTCACGCTTTTCTAAGTCTTACTTGCTGATTGGCGGCGCCTTGTTCGTTTGTTATGAGATCTTCTTGGCTTTGGCGTTGGGAATGGCGAACAGCCGACATCAAGCGATAGAGATGGCGGTAATCAACTATCTATGGCCGGCACTGACGGTGTTGTTTGCGGTGCTGCTGAGCGACAAGAAGATTAACTGGCTGGTTTATCCAAGTATATTCTTGGCATTCTTTGGTGTGGCTTGGAGCATCAGCGGTGACCAAGGTCTCTCTGTCGACCAAATTGCTGCCAACATTGCGACCAACCCTAAAACTTATTCTATGGCGTTTTTTGGTGCGATTATTTGGGCGGTTTACTGCAACTACACCCAGCGTGTCGCTAAAGGGCAGAATGCGATTGTGCTTTTCTTTATCGCTACAGCGATCACTTTGTGGATCAAGTACGCATTGAGTGATGAAACCGGCATGGTGATGACAACCAGTGCGGCGATTGATTTGGCGCTAGCTGGCGCTTGCATGGGCGCAGGCTACGCACTTTGGAACACGGCGATTCTTGGTGGCAACATGGTGTTTTTGGCGACCATGTCTTACTTTACGCCAATCTTCGCGACGCTACTTTCCTCGGTGATTTTGGGCTTGTCATTGACCATGACGTTTTGGCAGGGCGTATGTATGGTAACTGTTGGTTCACTGGCTTGCTGGTGGGTAACAAGAGAAAAGCCGACGGCAAAGGCGTCGGCTTCTAAAAAGGTTCAATCTCAGTCTTAATTTACGCTTATGTTCCAGCGTTATTTGCTAGGTGAAAGCTTAGCTCGCGACATTGAGGTTCAATTGAAGCTCATATGGCATCTTCGATAGGCGTCGCTTAAGTTGGCGGCGCGTACGTTCAATATCATCAACCGCAATCGCTTGTTGGTCGTTGGTATGAATATCAACATTGATACGTAATTCTGGACCAACCTTAGTCACACCCATCAGCTCCAAATCTTGCTCCGCTTCTTTGTCTACCGCGACAACGTTCTTATCGACCGCATCACAAATATCTTTGTTTGCCGACATCATAAGCAGTTCGCGCATGGCTTCACGTAACATGTCGAAAGGCACTTTGATGAAGTAGAAAGACATTAGTAACATCATCATTGGGTCGGCATACACTGCGTATTCTGCAAGCGGAGAAAAAGTAATTAACCAAGCCGCTACGAAACCCGCTGTTACCGCTACACTCAGCAGCGTATCCATCTGCCACTGTTTAGACTCAGCCTGAATCAGGCCTGAAGAAATACGTTTACTCTTGTTCGCGATGTACCACCAAGCGTAACCACAACCCAACACGTTGAAAATACCAAACAGAGTTGCAATAGAAGCATCAACTTCACGACCACCCGTCATTAAGGCACCAATCGCAGAGTAAAGTGAATAACCAACCACAAGCAGAATCACAACGGCTTTGATGGCAATCACAATCGGTTCGATGATTGCTCGACCGAACGGGAACTCTCTATCTGAAGGGCGGTTAATGTATTTTGAAGCAGCTAGTGACAATAAAGTTAACAGTAAGCTGATAAGAGAATAGACACCGTCAAATACTATGACCAGAGAACCAACGAGAAGACCCAACACCAATCCGCCAATTGCGAAGCCTGATGCTAAAAGGGCTGAGAACAATAGTACTCGATTTTCGTTTTGGCTTTTCCTGTCACACATAATATTTTCCAGATGTTTTTGATAACTTCATTGTTCTAATAATGAGCTAGCTTTACAAACTTTATCTGATGACGTTTATATGTCTTATTTAAGTGAAATGTATAAATACATTAAATTCAGTGGTTTAGGTTAAGATTGAGGTGTCAATAAAGTTGACGTTGAGTGTTTTTTGGGGATGGTGTGCAACTGAAATAGGATCGTTTATGATTAATAAAACACATTAGTCGCTAAGGTTTTATTGGTCTTCTAGATTGAACTGCGACTGCGATGGACAAGGAGTGAATCAATATGAAGTTTGACGATATCAGTGATAACGAGTTGTGGGTGATTGCTAACCCGATTATGGATAATCTGATGGATGGTTCAACTAAGGTTGATCATGAGCAGCACTGTCGAGACTTTACTCAAAGAATGAAAGACATTGTTACGCCAGAATATTTAGAAAAAGTGTGTCACCATTATCAGCACAGTAATGGATTTTTTGCTGAGCGTGAGCCTGTGGCGCTGTTTAGACGTTCAGACTCCATCGCTTTTGTGTGGAAACAAGCTTACACCATCGCCAAAGGCGAGTTTGTCGCCGAAATGGTATTGGTTGAAGAAGACGGACGCTACTTAGTGGATCACGTGATGGTCTTTTAGGAGTAGTGCTGTTTGTGGTTTTCCCTTTGTTATCGACGATAAGCAATAAGCGCAAGCTAGAAATCAAACAAGTAATCACTAAGCTGGTCGGCCAACCAATTCATTCCTGGGTGCTCTGCCATGCCAGCTGCGGTAAACATACAGTAGTCTTCTTGTGTTAAACCGTAGGTGTGTTTTATCACTGCAAGCTCTTGTTCACGCAGTAAATGGCGAATCAATGGCTCTGGCATTACGCCCCATGCCTCTTCACGTAAAATCGTATCCAACATGAAGTCGAAGCTAGAGAAGCCAATATAGCGGCGAGAGAAGGGCTCAAGCTCAGGATTATCCTTTTCATTAAGATAAACCATGGTCGCTTGCATCGAATTTCTCAGTACCTCATCAGACACTCGTCGCATCGCACTCAAATCATGCCCTTTCTTACACACAGACATCATTCGAATCTTACCAAGCGGATTGTAGATAATTCTTGGGTCATCGACGCGTTCGTAATCGACACCAAATGCGAAGTCGACTTGCTGAGTTTCAACTAGGTTAGCTAAGTCACCGCTCGACGCGAGAACGAAGTTAAATGAGGTAGAAGGGTACTTGTTATTTAAGGCGTGGGATAAGTCCTGCCACATTTCATCGGGTAGGGAATCATCTCGTGCTATCCAAATCTCTGCGTTGAATTCGCCCGAGACATGTAAGCAGGTTTGTTTAATACGCGCCGCCGTCACCAGCATGCCTTCACAATCTTTGTAAATCGCTTTACCCGCTTCTGAAAGCTCAACGTGGTTTCCGCTGCGGACGAACAGCTCGACATCTAACTCTTTTTCCAAGGCTTTAATCGACATGCTGAGTTTGGTTCGGTTGCATTCTAACTGGCGTGCAGCTTCAGAAACTGATCCTAAATCAGCAACGGAACAAAAGGCTTGGACTTGAGAAAGGTTCATTTCATTTCCATATTGAGCGGGGGTCGGTGCATATTATCTGAATATTGTGCTGACTATCTTAGAAATAGTCCATCTTTGCATGATAACTCTATGACGAATTGACTAATTTGGTTTACTCTGGGGAAGTTCCGAACCTACAAGAAGTAAAGATGGAGGCCATGATGGCGAAACAATGGGACGAGTACGCCGTTGATTGGGATAAAGATCCCGCGACCGCAGTATTCGCACAGTCCGTATTTGACCAGTTAACACAGCTCGTTGATTTAAACGGAACCCGTGTCCTTGATTTTGGTTGTGGTACAGGACTACTCAGCCAGAAAATATCTCCTTTAGCAAAAGAGATCATCGCACTTGATATCTCTGAAGGGATGATTGAAGAGTTAGATAAGAAAGAGTTACCTAACGTTGAACCGGTAGTTGATATTTTATCGCGCGGACTTGCAGCGCAGCATCCAGCATTCAGAAACCAGTTTGACCTAGTGGTAGCCTCTTCGGTGTGTGGTTTTATCCCGAACCTACAAGACACAGTCAGTCTGATTTACACGCTGCTTGAAAACGACGGTACGTTTGTACACTGGGATTGGTACTTGGAAAGCGACAGTGAAGACTACGGTGTAAGCCAACAGCGCTCAGAAAATGTATTGAGTGCAGCGGGCTTTGCAGTGGTTGAGGTCTCTACACCGTTCTCGATTGACACTCCACAAGGAGAGTTAAAGGTATTAATGGGTGTTGGACGTAAACAAGCGCTTCCAGATCTGTAATCGTGTGTATGCCTTGAGCTAGCATTCAGAATGCTCATTTAAACTACTAAACCCACACTAACGACTTTAAGTCAGTTATGTGGGTTTTCTCGTTTTGGACGCTATTGTTTTAAACAGAGCGAGTTAGCGCTTTCTCATGCCTTCACTATTAACTCTGGTTTCTCTATTTCTCATCTAGCTCATAGAAAACTCAACACCGCTAATTTGCAAATTACTTATTTCCATTTTGGAAATGTAGTCTTGCATACATTTCATTAGTGGAAATATAACGGTGAGATATAAAATAAGCCCATAATAACACTAAGGGTTTAATCATGAGCCACCAATCCGCGTCATCTACTTCTTCACCACTTTCAGAGCAACAACAACGCTTTAGCAATATCATTTCAGACGCCAACCTGTCACCAAAACAGAAGTCGAGCTATCTTGCCTTAGAAGCTGAAGCCAGCCTGCCGTATATGCCGGTAAGCAAAGAAGTAGAGCAGGCCTTACAGCAAGGTGTGCTGTGTGACATGTTTGAAGGACACGCCCCATTTAAGCCGCGCTATGTACTTCCAGATTATTCTAAATACTTACATCAAGGCTCAGAGTATTTAGAGCTTAGCGCGGCAACCAACTTCGATGAAGCATTGAACATGCTTACCATCCTTTACCACCATGTTCCTTCTGTCACTTCAATCCCGGTTTACCTAGGTCAGTTGGATGATGTGTTGATGCCTTTCGTGGGCGACTTAACGGAAGAGCAGGTATACCAAAAGATTAAGCTGTTCTGGATCATGTTGGATCGCACACTGCCAGACGCTTTTATGCATGTGAATATCGGCCCGACAGACAACATTATCTGCCGTACGATTTTACGTGTAGACGCTGAATTGAAGCAGATCGCGCCAAACTTAACCTTTATGTACGACCCAGCCGTGACCCCTGATGATCTACTTCGTCATGCGGCGAGCAACATCTGTGAATGCAGTAAACCACATATTGCAAACTATCCAGCGCATGCCGAGGCTTACGGCGACAAGCGTTTTGGTATTGTGAGCTGCTACAACTCTCTGCCGTTAGCGGGTGGTTCAAACACCTTGGTGCGTATGAACCTTAAGCAAGTGGCGTTGAAGTCTGAGGACAGTGCTGATTTCTTACAACAAGTATTGCCGAACTACAGTGGCATCATGGTTGAGTTGATGAATGCTCGTAGCCGTTTCTTACATGAAGAGTCTAACTTCTTCGAAGGTTTCTTGACCAAAGAAGGTTTGATCGAAGAAGACCGCTTTGCGCCAATGTTCGGTATTTATGGCATGGCGGAAGCAGTCAACATCTTGATGGAGAAAGAAGGTCAAGCAGGGCGTTATGGTCACGATGAACAGGCTAATAAACTTGGTCATCGTATCTCTGAAAAGCTGTCTGAGATCGTTGAACGCTCTGAAGTGAAATATGGGTTAGAAGGTAAAGCTCTGCTGCATGCTCAAGGTGGTATTAGTCTAGATGAAGATGTGACCCCGGGTGTCCGTATTCCTTATGGTACCGAGCCGGATCCAGTATCTTACGTTCGCGCAACTGCGGGTCACCATAAGTTCTACACCTCAGGCATCAGTGACATTCTGACCATCGACGAAACAGTGAAATCTAACCCTGAAGCGATGTTCAACCTGTGTAAAGGTGCGATTCAGGCGGGTTACCGTGAGTTTACGGCTAACGTTGCATCAAATGATTTGGTTCGTGTCACGGGTTACATGATTAAGCTGTCTGACATTGCCAAATATGACGAGCAAGGCTCACGCACCAATACCACCTTCTTAGGTGCTGAAGCTGCGAAGAACACGGGTATCTTAGAGCGTAAACCGCGAGTGGCGAGCTTAGAGATGTCAACGACATACGAATAGCTTTAACGTGTGTTTTGAGTTTCGACTACGAACAATGTGAATTATGAAAATTTCTGATCTAACAACTCAAATGGCTAGGGTTAAAAATAATAAGACAGAAAAACAAGCGAAGGTCAGCCGTGTGCTGACCTTTTCTTGTGTTGATGGCCCGGGAAACCGCTTGGTGCTGTTTCTTCAGGGCTGCAACTTTGACTGTATTACTTGCCACAACCCACACACAATTAATCACTGTAACCATTGTGGAGATTGTGTGAGTGGCTGTCCAAGCCGTGCGTTAAGCATGATTGATGGCAAAGTGAAGTGGGACCCAGCAGCTTGCACCAACTGCGATAAGTGCATTGATATCTGCGACCATAAGTCGAGCCCGAAAATTACCACAATGACGGTCTCAGAGGTTCTGGAGCTTGTCAGGCATAATCAGTTTTTCTTGAGTGGCATTACCGTTTCTGGCGGTGAAGCGACCATGCAGTTGCCGTTTATCATAGAACTGTTTCAAGCGATTAAACGTGATCCACAGTTAGCGCATCTCACGTGTTTTATTGATAGTAATGGTTCGCTGTCACTTCAAGGGTGGGACAAGGTGTTGCCTTATCTTGATGGCGCGATGATTGACCTAAAATCATGGCAATCGGAAACACATCAATGGTTAGTGGGCAGAGGCAACCATAGGGTGTTTGAAACCATTAACTACTTAGCAGGTAAAGGAAAACTGCACGAAGTTAGGTTGCTGCATATTCCAAATAGAAGCGACCTTGAGGACGAAATTGAACAGGTGGGGCGTTACTTGAAGACTCTACCAAGTGATGTTCGAATTCGACTGAATGCGTTTCAACATCATGGTGTCATTGGCGAAGCGTTAGATTGGCCGAAATGCAACGAACAACAGATGCAGAGCTTTCACGATAAGCTATACACCATAGTTCAAAGACCGATGCAAACCCCTGAGGTTTATACCTAGTCTTTAGATTTCTTAGGCGGTCAATCAGGCTTCTAAAAACAGGTCACACAACCACTTGATCGCTTGATCATTCATGTTGGGCTTATTCCATACCAAGCTATACGCCACCTTACCGTAATCAAAAGGCAAGGGCTTGCTCACTAAGCCCTGAGCTTGCTTAGCACGCTCAGCCCACTGTTTAGAGCAAGTGAACAGGAAAGGCGTGTGGTGACACAACACAGCCGCAGCGCCGAAGTCCGCGACCGATATTGCCATCTCTCTTGGTTGGTGGCATTGAACCAAGTTTTGTTCAAAGTAAGGCTGAGACAGTTCGTTATCTAAAATCCCAATGTGCTTGTAATCTAAGTAGCCTTCTACCGTCAGTTCTTGCTGAGCGAGAGGGTGGTGCGCGCCCATCAAACAAACCATTTCATCTGGAAGAATTGTTTCCCAAACCAGCTCTTTGTTATCGGTCGGCGGCTGAGATATATCATGAGGCAACAAGATCAAATTGACCTTGCCACTGAGTAAAGCATCGAAGCCGAGCTGTTGTTTCGAATAGATGTTGAGCTTCGCGTTTGGCGCGAGCTCAGTGGTAATTTTACTGATCTTTGAGGCAAATACTTCGAAAGTACTTTCACGCATCGAAAGTGAAAAACTGCCTTGGTACTCTTGAGGGGTAAAACTCTTTTGATGAAGCAGTCCATTCATGCTTGAAAGAATTGCGTGAACAGTGGGCGCTATCTTCAGAGCAAAGGGAGTCGGGATAAGCTTGGTACCATCTCGATAGAAAAGCTCATCATTCAGGATGTCACGCAACTGAGACAGGGTTTTGCTTACACTCGAAGGGCTGACACAGAGTTGCTCTGAGGTCTGAGTGACGCTGTGGGTGTTCAGCATAATATGAAGCGCAGTGAGGTGCTTAAGGCTCACCCTAGATAAGTGTAAGTAATCCATTTATGACTCACGCATTCAGATTGGCTTGTGATTTTGCATGAACGACAAAATCGAACAAGCCAAATTGGATAAAGGTTATTTACGAGCTAGCTTATGGTGCGCTCGTGAAAAGTGGCCTGCGCAAAATGCGCCCACAATCGATAGTTCACCCGCTAAACACAGTGCAGCACAAACTTCAGCTAGGGCTTGTGATTTACCGTTACCATGCAGCCCAAGTAAATCTAAACAGGCTTTTTGACTTGGCAAGCCAGTACCACCGCCGACAGTCCCCACCATTAAGTTAGGCAGTGTCACGCTAGCGTATAAACCGCCTTCTTTGTTGAGTTCCATACGCGTCATACCAATCGCTGACTCGGCGACACAGGCCGCGTCTTGGCCACAAGCGATGTAAAGTGCCGCCAGTGCATTCGCATAATGGGCGTTGATACCGATAGTGCCGCTCAAAGCACCACCGACTGTGGTCATTTGGCCAAACTGGACCATCTTCTCTGGTGTCGTGTGTAGGTACTTCGCGACAAGCTCTGCAGGGATATTAACCTCAGCAGTTACCTTTTTGCCACGAACGCTGCGCAAGGTTTGGGTATTGGCTTTCTTATCGCCTGACAAGTTGCCATCAAGGAAAGCATGGTCAGGCTTAACTGGCGTATTTTCGATGATGTACTCAAACACGGCATTGGTTGCGATGGTCACCATATTCTGACCAGAAGCGTCTCCGGTTAGAAATTCGAACACCAAGTAAACATGGTTACCTTCGATGTTGATATTAATGTCGGTCAGCTTGCCGTGTGATGTTGTTGATTCTGCCAAGATCTTGAACTGGTCATACTGAGTCACAGCCCAAGCCACAAACTGTCCGGCTTCAACTAATCCTTGGAATGCAAAGCCAGGAGTACGTGTTACGCCTTCATTGAGCAACATAGCACTTGCGCCACCACAAGCCGTAATCAGCTTAGAACCACGGTTATAAGACGCGACAAGTGCAGCTTCTGTGGTCGCGAGTGGTACGAGGTAATCGCCCGTAGCAAATAGGCCATTAACTCTTAGTGGGCCTGACACACCGACAGGGACTTTAACTGTGCCAATAAAGTGCTCAATGTTTTTCTCATAAGCTTGGATCTGGTTTTGCGTATGAGGGTCGAGCAGTTCTTGCTGTGAATCTGCATTATCGAGCGCTGTCCAACGACGTGTGAGATTCTTTTCTGTCAGGTAGGGGCTAGGTGTCAGCTTATTTACTGGCTTTTCAAAATGAGGCTGAAGCTTTTTTTCTAATTCGTCTGCGGAGATGTCGCCTCCTAAAATAGAAACATAGTCACGGCGATGCAGATTTAGTTTTGGCATAAATAGTATGAAGTAAAGTTTGTGCAGCAAATTGGTTTGCGCTGATTCTACCGAGTAATAAACCAGAAACAAGCGCCTGATATAATGAGTTACAGTTTGTGTGGTTGTTGAAGCAAAAAGCAGCGAAGTTTCGCGAAATATAGGCTGTATTTGAGCGAAATTTAGATATGAATGTCGAGAAGGCTACCGATGGCTTCGTTTTGACGATCAACCACACTTGCACCAACGCGGTTATAACTTGCGCTTTGTGTCAGTTTAATCAAGGAATCGGTTGAAGATGAAGCAGGTTCAGGTTCTTTGTCTTTAAAGGAAATGGCTTGTTCAGGCTCTATTTGATTAAAGCTGAGATCGCTAGCTTCGAAAGTGTCGTCGGATTCTAGAGCGTGTTTGGAGGCTTGGTTGAGCTCGATTGCGGCTTCTTCAGCCATGTTGGTGGATTGCTGAATAATGGCGTAACCAGATTGAATACCAGATATCGACATATCAGAACCTTTTATTGACGTATGGAATGAGTCTAGGCGGACGATATTTTGAGCGCAATGGTGAACAGATGAAATTTACGGTGAAAATGTGAACTTAAGCTAAAATAGTGATGTCTGTCTATTAACTGAACAGGTCATTTAGCGCGTTTAACTCTTCATCAGTAAGCAAAGAAGGCTTCTCTGTTTCGAGGTTGCCGTCGATCTCACCCTGAAGTGCTTTTAATTGCTGTGGACTAAGAAGCTGTATTTGCTGCTTAAATGCTTCAAATTGCTGTGTATTCATAATGTGACCTTAGTTCAAATCCATATGCTCTATAGAGCATAGCCTACTGATACAGGAAATCAAACAAGATTAATCGAATATTAAATGGTGTTTGAAATTTCCTGAAACTAAGACAACTATAAATTCCTGTGGTCGTTTTTTGTCCGAGAAATGTTAGGCAAAGTTAAGGCTTGGTCAATCAAAGTCAGAGAATTCCTACAATGTAAAAACTCCTGTAACCCTTGTGACATAAGGGTAGGCAAGTAATTGCTCTACCCAGTTTGGGGTATGGGTAAAGCAATGTATAAATACGGCTGGCGATCAAAAGGTGAGCGATTGGCGTTATCTTTTTGTTTTTACAGTATTTTGTTTGTTAATCATGAAGCTTCTGTTTCAAACGGTTTATCGATCTTAACCTTGACTGCAAACTTGGTCGCTAAGGTATGCAGTTCTGGAAGCATTCGATAAATCAAATGGAGCTGCTGTAGAACCATTCTGACAGAACTCTCATCTTCTTCTCGCCACTCACTCAGACGTTTATCCAGTTCAGGGTCATAAGCGTTTTTCACTTCACACTGTTCTTGATGAGAATAGAGTTGATCATTTAGAGCGTCTAGATGCTCGTGGATTACTCTGTGCGCATCTAACACCAGTTTGTGTGTCGCCTCATCATCAATACGTGTTCTGTGAGCCCCCAGAGCCGAAATATAGCTGAGTAGAGCGTGGTTGAGTGTTAGGAATCGGAAGCTCTCATCTTCAGAAGTACGGTACTTACCGGGTTCAACCAGCATGCTACTGATAGCGGCAGTTAGGTTTGCATCATTATTATGGGCACTACGACGAGCGATACGATAATTGAGGCTGTCTTTCTTACCGACACGGTATTGACCAATGATCTGAGCGAGATAATTCTTATTGGAATCGAGCGCATTCGCCATCACTTTGTGCAGTCGCTTCGATTGCCAATCCGGTAATACGTAAATGACAGCAAGTACGGCGAGGGCACAACCAATAAAGGTATCCGCTAGTCTTGGTAACACCACCGCGTAGCCTTCTCCTAATTGGTTAAAGCAGAAGAGTACAAGCAGTGTGATAAAGCCGGTCGCAAACCCATAGTTATTGATTCGAAACGCAAAGAACATCACGCCACTGATCACAATGAACACCAATTGGCTCTCTTGTGACGGGAAGAAGGTCAGTAACGGAACTCCGATCAATAAGCCTGCGACCGTGCCAATGACACGCGCCGTCAGTTTTTGACGGGTTGCACTGTAGTTTGGCTGACACACAAACAGCGTTGTCAGTAGAATCCAGTAACCTCTTTCAATATCAAACCCTTGGATAATCCCGTAGCCTAGCGTCAAAGTGATCGCCATGCGAATCGCGTGGCGGAATAGCATTGAATCGGTGTGCAAGTTAGCTTTGATCTTGTGCCACATTGCCGTCAAAGTATGAGGATTGGTATCGTCCAATACACCTTCTTCAATCTTCTCTGCATCTGGGTTGCTGATATTCGAAAGCTGTTTTTCAACGGTTGCTAGGTTATTGAACAGGTAATCCAACTGGTTCAGCAGTGATTTCCATTCAGGGTTGTTCTGTTGGTGCAGGTGATTGAGCGAAGACATCAGCTCATCAAGTGCCAGTACAGACTTGTCACCATGCTGGTATTCAGTGCCAACTTTCAATGAGCTCGCCACTTCTTTGCAGGCTGTTGCCTGCGCTTCCAGTAGATACTTAAATCGAAACAACACGTCAAAGCGTTCAAAGTGTTTTGCTAGCTCTTGATAACGATAATGGCTTGAACTTACGCGTTCATGAATATCTTGTGCGATGAAGTAGGTGTTAAGAAATCGGTCACTAGGGCCGTCAATGTGTCCGCGCTTAGAGCGATTAAGCAGCGTCGCTTTACACATGTTAAGTGCATTAACGGTACTCGCATTGAGCTTGGCTTCAATGATTCGGTGTGGTTGGGGAATCAAGTCTGAAACGGGGTAGAAGAGTTCCGCTTTTGAATCGATGTAATTACCGATTTGATCGAATACCGTGGCTAGGTTTTGCTGCACAGGTTGCATTGGCCACACTATCTGCCAAATCATCGACATGAAGTAGTACCAAGCGGCGCCAGTTAACAGTAGAAGCGGTTGAAACCAAAGGTTGGTGCTCTCGTGTGCACCAAGCATTGTATAGATGGCAACTAAGAGAGAGCCAAATGCGATACTCGCGTATTTAGGGCCAATTGCCCCGAGAATGATAAAAGAGAAGGTTGAAACAAAAAGTCCTATCGCGAACAGCCAAGGCGTATCGAAGAGAAGTTCAATAGAGAAAGCCGCAACGGCGAAACAGATAAAGGTCAGCGTGAGTGCTTTCAAGCGTCCGGTAAAGCTGTCATCACTTTCCGCAAGAGCCGCAGCAATAACGCCTAAGATCAAAGGCGTGATCAGTGTGTTTTGTCCATAATACCAAGCAGGCACCACCACACCGAGCAGAGTGATGAGAATTAATATGCTGTAATTTATGGTTTTATTCGCCCAATAGAGGCGTAATTTGGCTGAGAAGTCCACAGTCGCTCACTTGACACACTAAAAACCATAATCCTAACAGAAATCAAGCACAAGAATTTGATACTTATCCATAATTGCCCGTAGGTGGTCATGAAAGCGTCGATAAGATATGAGATATTATTAATTCTCATTGCATCATGATATAAATTCAATATTCCCAATTAAGAGCACACTCCAATGCAGCTAAGCGCTAACAAGACTGCACAGTTTTTTATTCAAAATGAATATCATCAGGTTGAACTTGATGGTCCACGCTTGCTGTTATCTTCAGTAGGCAGTGAAGAGCGTATCCCATTTACTATTTGGAGTGGCAAGATCGCGATAAAGCGCGGATTGTTTTGGGGATCGCTACAATTTTTTGCTAATCAACAAGATGGAACACAGCGCAGTTGGTTAGTACAAGGCTTACCTTGGGATCAATGCCGTCAATTTGCACGCGCCTCAGTTACCGCTTATCAGAAGTGGCACGACACTCAATGTGAACAATTGGCTGAACACGTACCTCAGTGGGAAGCTGAATTAACACGTCTTGAGCAATTACCAGCCTTCCTACCGCATTCTAAGGTCAACACTTGGGTTGATATGGTCAACGCTGGTTTAGAAAGCATGACTATGACTCTGGATGAAGCCGCGCAGCGCATGCCAAATCGCATCGCAAGAATGCAGCCATGGTTATCTGAAACGGAAATCAAGCAAGCTGAAAGAAACCAGCAATGGCTAGAGACCGAGCGAAAAAACTGGGAAGTGTTGTTTGCGCAATGTGAGTCGTCACCACTGAACTTATCGCAACAATATGCGGTGTTGATGAATGATGATCACAACCTTATTTTAGCGGGCGCAGGCTCGGGTAAAACCAGTGTTCTAACGGCTCGCGTCGCGTATTTACTGCAAAGTCATCAAGCTCAAGCTGAAGAGTTGTTATTGCTCGCCTTTGGTCGTGAAGCGGCAGAAGAGATGAAACAGCGCCTCGACAGCAAAATTGGTTTATCTGCCGAGAAGGTACAAGTCAGCACTTTCCACCAGTTGGGTTTAAAGATACTCAATCAAGTTGAACCCGAACGTGTGGTTATTTCTCCTTTAGCGCTCGATGACAACCAACGTCAAGCATGGTGCATTGATTGGTTGAAGAAGCACTGGATGACACCGACCAACTTTAAACGTTGGCAAAAGCACTTGTCTAAATGGCCAATCGCTTATTTAACCGGAGATGATGAGCTTGGTAGCCATGTTTCAAACCTCAAATTGATCGGTTGGCTTGAAAAGCAGCTTGAACAGTTGAATGCGTCGGGCTTAACGAAAAAAGAAGTACAGCAACAGCTGATTGATCATCGAGACTATACGCGCCTCAACAGCGAACTGTCACTGTGTTGGCCATGTGTAACCGCGTGGCAAAAGGAGTTGAAAGAACACAACCATATCGACTTCTCAATCATGATCAGCCGAGCGACTCAGTATGTCGAGAAGGGCAAGTTTATCTCACCTTGGAAGTTCATCATGATCGATGAGTATCAAGACATCTCACCTGATCGTCTTGCCTTGGTTGAAGCTCTTTGTAATCAGTCTAAAGCCGAGCACCAAGCCTCTATTTTTGCAGTAGGCGATGACTGGCAGTCGATTTACCAGTTTGCGGGTGCGGATGTGGATTTAACCACGGGCTTTAAGGATCGTTTTGAAAGCTCGACCATTCATCACCTAGATACGACTTACCGCTTTAACAATCAGTTAGGTGCGGTGGCTAATCGCTTTGTACAAGAAAACCCAATTCAGATTCCGAAAGAACTGAACAGTTTCAAGCAACAGAAGCAGAAGGCGGTGTACAGTGCGCCAAGTAAAGAAGTTGAGAAGATCCTCGACCAATTGAACCGCCAATCTAAAGGCAAAACCAATAAATCGGTGCTGCTACTTGGACGTAATCATTACCACAAGCCAGAGTTGTTGGAAGACTGGAAGAAGATCTTCACTTCCATTGATATCAAGTTCATGACTTGCCACGGCAGTAAAGGTAAAGAGGCGGACTTTGTCATTATTCTTTGTGTTGACGAAGGACAGTTCCCGACCAAGAAGAAACAGCTGCATATTGATGGCGCATTGACTGAATCATCAGACGCGTTCCCTTATGCGGAAGAGCGTCGTTTGTTCTATGTAGCAATGACGCGAGCAAAAGAGAAAGTATGGATCACGCACAGCGGTGACGGGTCTGGCTTTGTGCAGGAGCTGCATGGTTCTGATTACCCAGTTGTTCGTAAAAAGTGATGTTACTTGACTTGATTGTCTAAGATTAGATCTTCAATCCCTGCCTTAATATCACAAGGCAGACGCATAAAGCATAAGGAATTTGCTATGGAACACGGCTCTATTAACTACATTGAATTTGCTGCGAAAGACATCGCCGCAACTAAGGCGTTTTTCAGCCAAGTGTTTGGCTGGAGCTTTGAAGACTATGGCCCTGAGTATTCTGCTTTTGAAGGCAAAGGCTTAATGGGCGGCTTCTATTTGGCGGATCTGGCGTCGAATACGGATAATGGCGCGGCGCTGATGGTTTTCTATAGCCAAGACCTTGAGCAAACCGAGCGCGATGTAATTGATGCTGGTGGTCAGATAAACCGTGAGATCTTTAGCTTTCCCGGCGGTAGACGTTTCCATTTCAGAGAGCCAAGTGGCAACGAGATGGCAGTGTGGAGTGACAAGTAGAGAGACTCACTGCACTGTTTTATGATTGAACTGTTTAATGTCTGAATACGAGATATAAAAAAGCCTGCGATAAAATGCAGGCTTTTTAGTCTGTTCAGTTGATATTACATTTAACGTGCGATTACGTGCGCTCAGCTAGGTACGCTTCGTAGTCTGGGATCTCGATGATCACCTCTTCTTCAAGCAGTGAAGAGTTAAACAGGAAGTTAGCGGTAGCGCGGTTAGTTGCCACAGGAATGTTCCAAACACTTGCGATACGAAGCAGTGCTTTTACGTCTGGGTCGTGTGGTACAGCATTAAGAGGATCCCAGAAGAAAATCAGCATATCGATTTTGCCTTCAGAGATAAGCGCGCCAAGTTGTTGGTCGCCGCCCATAGGGCCGCTGATCATGCTCTTGATTGCTAGGCCTGTCTCTTTACTCAGCAAAGAACCAGTCGTGCCCGTTGCGTAAAGGAAGTGCTTTTGTAGTTTTTCTTTGTTCTCTTTGACCCATCTTAGTAGCTCAGGTTTGAAGTGGTCATGAGCGACCAAAGCGATATGCTTGTGTGTTGGCATAGTACGCGTTGTTTTTTGCATGAATGTTCCCTAAATTGTTGTTTCGTTTTTATTGTTTTGAGTTCTTCAGCCAATATAGCACTAAGGATTCACACTGAATACCGGACGAAACTCAGAAGGTGACAATGAGTCAGCGATAATTTGATCTTTGAGAGTTGCAGGTGTCAGCGCTTCGATAATCGGTGCGCTGTGTTGCTCGTAAGGTTGACCGCGTAAGTAACTCGTGGCTTGTTTTACCGACAAGCGACCTTGCTCAACCATTTTATCTGTTGGCGCAAAAAGTACCTTGTTACGAAGTAAACCACGGTAGGTTCCGTGACTTAGGTAACTTGAAATTAACCCAATCTCTTCGGTTTTATCGGCCGCGCGTAGCTCACTGATCGCTGCTTCAATCGCGACGGCACTTCCGACTATATATTGGATATCAGGTTCTTCGATCACCTGTTGTACTAGGTTTCTTTGCAATTCTTTATCGTTATCTGCCCAATAGCTGATCGCAATTTTGATATCACTCGACTTGATCGCATCGTAAAACCCCAGTGCTACAGGCTTAGTGCCGCCACTCGCTTGCGGGCCAAGTAACAGGGCGATAGGTGTTTCGCCTGATCCTTTCGGGTGTCGTTTCGACAAAAACTCTCCGACTTGGTAGCCCATTTGATACCAGTCGACGCCGACTGTGCCTTTCAGTACCTTCTGTTGTTCTTCATTGACGGTTAACTCATTCACCGTAGCAAACACAGGCGTCGAGCCAACCCAATCGCTGAGATTGTCATGGTATGCATCGGGTGAAACGGTGCCTAAAATAATGGCATCGGCTCCCCATTGCGTGCAAAGCACCAGTTGTGAGGCTTGTTTGGCTACGTTGGGGTAACCGCCAGCTTCCAATACTCTTAGCTCAACTTGCTGCTTTTCTGCTTCAGAGATCATTCCATAGTTTACCGACAACCAGTATGAGTCTTTTAGGTGCGGATAAATGGCACAAATTTTCTCTTTGTGTGATGTGGCTTCGGCGGGTTTTATTGGGCTCAAAGGCTCGCTAGCACCTGCGACAGTGGTCACTGAGGCCAGTAGTGAGAGAAGAATTATTGAAGCGAAAGGTCTAGATAGCATGAATTGCCGTTTTATTGGTTTTAGATAAGAAACACTGCAAAATATAGCGTATTCTGCATGGGTAAAGAAGAACGTTTTAAGGTTTAGAGTTTATGTTGTTAGCTTCAGCGAGTATTGGACGCAAGCTGCTGGCCTCATTCTTAGTGATGGCACTGTTGGTTCTATTGTCTGCATTGATCGGTGTTTCTGGTTTTAGCTTTGTAGCCAAAACGGAAAGAAACGTCGTTGATTCGGCGCTGCCTGCCATGATCGAAGCTCGTCAGGTTTCTGAGTTGAGTAACCGTATTATTTCGTCAGTACAAACACTTTCTAATGCGAGAAACGAAGCCGAAAGAAAAGAGGCTGGTACCGTACTGTTTGACCAACTTGAGTCACTTCTTCAGCATATCAAAGATCTTGGCGTCGACAGTTTCGATTCTCAGCTCCTCAATAAACTCGAAAACAATGTTCAAAGCGTTATTAACACACTGGCTGAGTTGGGTGTGTCGGTTGAGCGTAAGCTTTGGTTAAGCAAAGAGCTGTCGTCTCGTGTCGAAGAGATGCGCCTATTGGCTGAAGAGCTAGAACAGCTGACGCGAACCCAAGTTTTGAACACGGCTACCATTGCGGTTGCTAACGTCACACATATCTATGACCTGCTAGAAACCAAAGAAACGGATAAAGCCTACCAAGCCCTAGATGCGCTTGTTGAGGTTGATCTTGATTTGTCTGAACGCTTACACGAATTGCATTTGCTGGCGTTCAAAATGCTTAACCAAATTGAAGAAACGCAAACCGTTACCAACGTAGAGCGTATTCATCAAATCCAATCTGAATTTGAATCCAACCTAAGAATCATGGCGCGCCGCGTTAAAGCGGTCGAAGATCCTACTCGTTCAGCGCAGATGTCTCAGTTATTAGAAGAGCTCAGAAAACGCCAAGTCGTGTTCGATATTTCATTAGAACAATATGAGAACACCAAAAAGTCAGAGTTTCTGATGCAAAATACGTTGGAGTTGTTCTCTCAGCTGAATACAACGGTTAACCAACTGGTTGATGATTCAAACCGAAGCACCAAAAAAGCGGTTGATGAGCTGACTAGTACGTTGAATTTGGCTCAATGGTCGCTGTCTGTGATTTCGGTTATTGGCTTGGTTATTGTCGCATTTATCGTGTGGCGAGTGGTGTATAT